>CAMLKY010000070.1 GCA_946480545.1 uncultured Acidobacteriota bacterium | reverse complement strand
AACTGTCGTTACGTAGACTTTGGATTTCGGTTGGTCTAGAATCTGCTATCAACTTATTAACTTAAACTGAGGAGAAAAAAATGTCGGATATTACTATTTCTGAACGTCAGGCTGGGGATGTAACCATCCTTGATCTGGACGGTAAAGTGACCATCGGGGAAGGCAGTGTGGCCCTCCGTAACGCCATCCGCCGGCTCTTGGGCGAGGGCAAGAGCAAGATCCTGCTAAACCTCGGTGGCGTCGGCTATATCGACTCGAGCGGTATCGGCGAATTGGTATCGAGCTTTACCGCGGTCAACAAGGAAGGCGGAACGCTCAAGCTTCTCAATCTGACACAGAAGATCCAGGATCTGCTGGCGATCACCAAGCTGCTCACGGTATTCGACGTTTTCGACGAGGAAGGCGCGGCACTAAGCAGTTTCAGCTAAGCCGAGGTCGAAATTAATGGTTTCAAAGAGGCTGTCTCCATGGGGCAGCCTTTTTCTGTCTTTGCGGCTTTGCGAGAAAACCAGTATCGATAGTCCCAACAATTGGTTTTCTCGCAAAGGCGCAAAGCCGCAAAGTTCGGGGTTATTGATACCCGACCCCCGGGGATGTGGACACTTGCGTGAAATGACATTCCGCCTTTGTCCAAGCATCCCACCATGGTTAGAATTCGTCTTTTACTGAGGCAAGGATCGCAGTCAGATTAGAGAGATTCCCTTCGAGAGTTTCCTTAGATTTCTTTAGTTGAAGCGGCGGTCTTTGCCATAATTTATCCCGCATACGATCCGATGAAAAAGGCTTTTCCAATTCTTTTGCTCCTTGTTTTCGCATTGGGAGTTCATGCCCAGAACGTACCGACAGGTTTTGACCTCTCGAACTACGGCGTCCGCATCGAGCCCGATAAACGCGTCATCGTGGTTCTCGCGGCATTGGATGCAGCCCGAACGACCAACGAGGCCGGCGAGCGCGTGCCTGTGATCAATACGAAGCTGTCGCCCGAAGGTGAAAAGTTTCGCGAGCTTCTGCGAAGCGACCTTGCTGCGCTCGGCGATGATCTTCGACAGCGGATCTCATCGTTCGTCATGCTCTATAAGAAACGGAACCCGAATCTGACGGATGCCGAGCTGGTTGCCCCGTTCATTTCCATGGCCTACGCTTTGTCGCCGGTGCCTGAAATGGCCGACCCGGTCATTACATCCGACCTCCCGGGCAGCTTGCTCGATGTCCTGGATTTCGCACCGCTCGCGAGGGATTTCTACAGACGTTCCAGCATCAGCGCGAATCTGAACGAATACGTCAAGGCGTATCAGAAGGTGTCGGACGGGCAGCTCCGGTCGTCGTCGCGTGAGATGGTGAACGACCTGCTTGGATACCTGCACACGAGACCGCAGTTGATATTCACAGAAAAGGTAAAGACCGAGACGCAGAAAAGCGGAAGTAAGAAGACAACGCTAAGAACCACCTCGACCCGCGATCGCGAACGTCGCTTTTTTATCGTTCCCGAGATGCTCGCTCCGGTCGGGAATGTGATCTACCTGAACGTAAAGGACGATTACTTCGTGATCGTGCCGCCTGACTCGGATCTTACGTTCTCTGAGGCGCGTCGCGGCTTTCTGCAGTTCGTCATCGATCCGATCGTCATCAACAACGCAAAGGATATCGCCGTCATCCGTGACAGCGTACGAGCGATCCTCGAGGAACGCCGGAAGGTGGACCCCAAGATCTCGCCTGACGTTTACCTGACCATCTCGCGGTCGCTTGTTGCCGCGATCGATGCAAAGCAGCTCGAGAACCTGAGAAAGAACATCGCGTTTCAGCAGAGCCGTGAGCGGATCGACCGAGCGAAAACCGTCGAAGAAAAAAGCGCGATATCGAGAGAGCTGCAGAAGTATCAAACCGAGCTTGCGGACGAGACCGCCCTCCAGCTTTCGGAAGATTACGAGCGCGGTGCGGTGCTTGTCTTCTACTTCGCCGAGCAATTGAAGGGCGTCGAAGATTCCGGTTTCGATATCGCTTCGTCGATGCGGGAAATGATCCTGTCGTTCGATCCGGCGAAAGAGACGGGCCGGTATGCTTCGTTTGCCGACGCTCGAACGCGGGCTCTGGCGGTACGCGAAGAACGCAAGCGGAAACCGGCATCGTCGGTCATCGCCGTGAATCCCGTTACCGAGCGTCTCGTCGACATCCAGAAGTTGATCGGCGAAAAGAACTACAAGCAGGCCGAGGCCGATCTGAGATCACTGCTCGAGAAAAATCCCGGCGAGCCGCGGATCTACTACAACATCGGACGCGTCGCGGGACTGAGCGCCCAGGGACTTACCGATCCTGAACAACAGAAGGCGAAGCTGCTCGAGTCGAAGGTCGCGTATGAGAACGTTGTAGCAATGGCCCAGAAGCAGCGTATCGATCCGGCATTGCTCTCACTTTCGTACGTTGCTCTGGCAAAGATCTACGAGTTCTACGAGAACAATTCCTACGCGATGAGCATCTACGACGCCGCGATCAAGGTCGGTAATGTGGCAGGCGGCGCCTACAACGAAGCGCTCGCGGCGAAACAACGATTGCTGAAAGATCAATAAACGTTCGGAGCCGTTTGGTGGACTCGTTTGGAGTCCCGCCTTTAGGCGGCCTGCATTCGTTGCCCCGAAACTCGAGTGGGCCTGCGCTGGCCGCCTAAAGGCGGGACTCCAAACGGGGGTTCCAAACAGGGACTCCAAACGGAGACTCCAAACGGGACTCCAAACGCTGCGTCTTTAGGTTATTCTAGAGACACGATGACTCAGCACGGGCCGCCTGACGGCGGGACTTCCAACAAAGGGACTCCAAACAAAAACCCAAACAACGCAAATGAGACCTATCGCAGCGGATACGTTGCGCTTGTGGGTCGGCCGAATGCGGGGAAATCGACGTTGCTCAACTACCTGGTCGGCGAAAAGATCGCCGCCGTTTCCAACAAGCCCCAAACAACGCGTCACAAGATCCAGGGAATCGTTACCAAGCCTCAGGGTCAGATCGTTTTTGTCGACACGCCCGGAGTTCATAAGCCCGGGTTCCTGCTCAATCGTCGCATGATGGCAGCGGTGCACGATGCGATACTTTCTGTCGACCTCGTCGTTCTACTCCGGGACGCGAGCGTGTCGACGGGCAACGGCGACCGGTTCGTTCTCGACCTCGTCAAAGAATCCGGCAAGCCTTCGATACTTGTCCTGAACAAGATCGACAAGATCAAGGACAAGGGCATTTTGCTGCCGCTGATCGATTGGTACTCGAAGGAGCACGCGTTCGACGAGATCGTTCCGATATCCGCTCTCAAGGGTGAGGCCATCGAGAACTTTCTCGCTCAGATCCTCAAGCATCTTCCGCCGGGTGAAAAGATCTTCGACGAGGATGAACTCACGGACCAGTCGATGCGGGTGATCGCCGCAGAGATCGTTCGCGAGAAGATCCTTGCCTCGACCGGCGAAGAGATCCCTTACGTCACCGCGGTCGTCACCGAGCGGTGGGACGATAGCGATCCGGAACAACCGAAGATCTACTGTGCGATCTATGTCGAGCGAAGCTCACAGAAAGGGATCATCATCGGCAAAGGCGGTGCGAAGCTGAAGAAGATCGGAACCGAGGCGCGTGCGGATATCGAGAAGCTTCTCGGCACGCATGTCTATCTTCAGCTCTTCGTAAAGGTCGTCGAGGATTGGCGAAACCGCGAGCGCGATCTCGACGAAATAGGTGTTCGGGAATGAACGACGCGAGATCATGGTACTCAGTCTCGATAACCGCCGCGCCGGAAGCATCCGAAGCGGTCGAGCACGCGTTCAATTCGCTCGACGCTCTTGGTACCGAGATCAATCACCTCCAGAAAAAGAACACCGATAGCGTGACCGTGGTCGGCTACTTCGATGAGATGCCGGATGAGGAACACGTTCAGGACGAGTTGCTTTACGCCTTGCGCATCTACGGTCACTCGGATGAAGCGATCGTAAACACCGAACGACAGCAGGTCGAGAATGCCGACTGGTTGGCGGAGTGGAAAAAGCACTGGAAGCCGAGCGATGTGGGTAGATTCGTCATTGCCCCGCCGTGGAGCGAAGTGCTCGAAGACGAAAAGATCGTGATACGCATCGAGCCGAACATGGCTTTCGGCACGGGTACGCATCCGACGACGCAACTATGCCTGCGGGCGATCGAAAAGTATTACAACACGGGCGACAGCTTCCTCGATGTCGGTACCGGAACCGGAATTCTCGCGATAGCCGCGGCTAAGCTCAATCTCAGATCTCAAATTTCAAGTTTCAAGTGTCTGGCTGTCGACACCGATGTCGATTCGGTGGCGATCGCCGCTGACAACGCACGGCTGAACGGCGTCGGCGCAATGATCGAGGTCGGGGTCGCTTCGATAACAGATGACATGGCTGAATTCGACTTCGTGTGCGCGAACCTTACCCTCGACGTGATCCTTCCCCTGCTTTCACTGCTGGTCTCGAAGACGAGAAAGACGTTAGTGCTTTCGGGCGTGTTGGTCGAGCAGACAGATGAATTAAAAGACGCGCTGTCGGCTTCAGGCGTGAGCGATTTTGAAATATCTCAGTCCGGTGAGTGGATCAGTTGCGTCTGCAGCGTGACTTAATGACTGCCGCGTTAGCGGCCATTTGAATTTAGCCGTGGCCTTCAGGCCACGGAGACCTTGGTCAATGATCGCGTCGCGTAGCGACCGCATGAAGTGTTCGGCCGCCGCGAACGCGGCGGGATCGTCTTATTAGCATTCCGTGGCCTAAAGGCCACGGCTAAAATCAGATGGCCGCTAACGCGGCCACTTCCATCCCGGTAAATCGACGCTCGATCACCCCAAACTCACTGATCCTTCTTCGGCGGCGTGGCACGGGGTATATCCCCGTCGTCGGTTACCGTGATCAGAGGCGTGCGACGCTGTGGTCTGGTTTTGATGGCGGGTCGCAGGACTGGTGCGATCTTGGGTCCGCCGATTCGATTGGGCGATAAAGGAGCGACGCGTTTCAGGATCGTGCCTCCGCGGCCGCCGACCCACATGTTCGTACCGCCCTGGAACGCGATCGTTTGAAGTACCTTCCCGGTGATATTTGGCTGCACTTCCCACGTCTTCCCGGCGTCCGACGTCACGAGCACCGTACCGAGTTCCCCGACGGCCATCGCCTGGTCGCGACCCAGGGCAATGACCGAGTAGAGATTCACACGCAGCGGCGATTCGTTATCTTCCCATGAAAGCCCGCCGTCCGTCGTTCGCAGGATGATCCCATTAGCACCGACCGCATAGCCAATCTTCTCGTCGTAAAATCCGAGCGCGTAGAAATTCTCCCGGGCGTTCGTTTTCACCCGCGACCACGTCAATCCTCCATCCATAGTTACGAGGATCGTTCCCTTGTCTCCGGCAATGACTCCCTGTTTCTCCGTAACGAACTTGATGTCCTCGAGCCATGAACGCGTGCTCGAATCGATGACCTCCCAGTACGCTCCAGCGGTCACAGTTCGAATGATCATGCCGTTCGCACCGACCGCGTAGCCGATCTTTTCGGAGATGAAGTAAACGCCAAGCAGGTCCTCGGTCACATTCGGGATTCCCTTACCCCAACTCGCACCGCCGTTGATCGTGCGGAGCACGGTCCCGCGATCGCCGACGACCCAGCCTTTCTGATCGCCGAAGAAATGCATGGCATTCAGGTTCGCAGTAGTATCCGTGAAAACCGGGATCCATAGCCGCCCGCCGTCGTTCGTGATCCAGATCCTGCCGTTCGAACCGGCGGCGACGCCAACTTCTTCGTCGAAGAATGCGAGATCGGAGACGTCTTCGCGTCCGCCTTCGGATAGGCGCTGCCAGCTATATCCGCCATCATCGGAGCGAACGATCAACCCATTCTCGCCGACCGCCCAGCCGGTGAAATTGTCGGCCAGGTAGATCGACGCAAGTCGCGGGTTCGTTCGTACGCTGAACGGAAGCCACGTCGTGCCGCCGTCCGCCGTCAGCCACACCATTCCGTTCGCATCAGCCATCGAGCCGTTCCTCGAATCGGAAAATGACACGCACAAGAAATCTGCCCGGCTATAAGTATTCACGCGCGTCCAGGTTTCGCCCGCATCATCCGATCGGACGGCACAACCGCCATAACCGACGGCGAAGATCGACTTCGGCGCCAGAAACGCAACGCCGGTGATGCGAGATGTTCCGCACGGATTCGCGAGTTTCCAGGTCGAGCCGCCGTCGACCGTAGTGAGAACTGTTCCGTTCACGCCCGCGGCGACGACCGTCTGCGAATCCAGCGCCGATACCCGAGCGAGATGATCATCCGTGCCGGCTGATTGGGTGGTCCAGGTGAGTCCGCCGTCGAGGGTCTTTAAAATGCGGCCGTAGGTCCCGGTCGCCCATCCCGTATTCTCGACGAAAGTGATCGCATAGAGGTGATCTTTCGAGTCGGTCCTGACAGTACGCCATTGGTTCCCTGCGTCGTCTGTCGTGAAGATGCCGCCGCGTGCACCGACGATCACCGCGTTCTTTTTGTCCTTTACGAATACCGAGGAAAGCGTGAGGTCGAGCGGCATCGCCTGTCGCTGCCATGTAAATCCGCCATCCTGTGTCCGAAGTACGGTGTTGTCCGTACCGACCGCAAATCCCGATAGCTTGTCCTTCGCGAAATGGATCGAGGTGAGCGGATTTCCCTGCGGAAGCGGATTCTGCCATACCCATCCCTGGCCGCCGGCACGCTGGGCTTGGACGCCCGCCGTTAGTAGGAGCAGTATCACCGCAGAGACGCAGAGACGCAGAGCGAAAACCCTGTAAACCCACTTTTCGGCCGCCTGACTATTTCCCCGGCGTCTCTGCGGTTAAGCCCGTCCGCGGTTATATCTCTTGCACCCCGATCGCTGCCACCAATTCGTCGAGCATTTCAGCGTCTACTTCGCCTTTTGCAGCGATCTTCCGGGCGGCTTTATCGGCGATCTCCTGGATCTCATGGCCGGCATGGCCTTTTATCCACTGCCAATCGATCTCGTGCTTTGATGCCACTTTATCCAGTTGCGCCCACCATTCGTGATTGGTTTTCTTTCGAAAGTTACCAACCATGGTCTCAACTACATAGCGCGAATCGCTCAATAACTTTACCCGGCATGGCTCCTTCAGGTTCGATAAGCCAAGTGTCGCGGCCGCGATCTCGGCTTGCTGGTTGGTCGCATTCCCAAGAAACTGGCCCACTCCACGCCAAAAGCCCTTGAATCCAAGCACCGCCACAGCGGCCGCACGAGTCTGCCCCCGGCCATTGCCAAGGCTCGATCCGTCGCAGACTATGGTGACTTGTTTCATTCGTGTCTTTTCGTGTTAATTCGTGTGATTTCGTGGTTCATTCTTAGGAAGCTGGAACCACGAAATCACACGAACAGACACGAAATAAGAATCTACTCAGCTTGGTTTTCCCTTCCTAGGAAGTACCTAAACAGAAATCCGACCACGAAGCTGCTGATGGCAATAACCGCGACGTTAAGCATGAAGCCGAGTCCTATGCCTGTGTCCCATGTCCAAGCAAAAGGAAAACCCCAATCTATGCGTGAATGGCTAATCTTGATCGGGCTGCTATCGTACTTCCGCTTTTCAACGACAAAACTGATCGCATTCAGAATCACGAAAACCGTAACATTTAGACCAACTCCGGCCTTGAACGCCCGATTGTAAACCTTGAGGCCCATTCGTCCTTATCTCTAACCGATCCGCAAGCACTTCAAAACAGATACCGGTCAACGCCGCTTAACCGATCAACGACGCCTGTGCCTCGGCTGCTTCCTCTGCCTGTTGATCTGCTCTCTCGACCGTCACAACATTATCCACATAACCCTCGAATGTGTCGTCGTGCGAGATGACGAAGAGCTGGTCGAAGTTCGTGATATTACTGAGCTGCATCGCAAGGTTCTCGCGACGCTCGGCGTCCATGTTGGTTGTCGGTTCGTCGAAGAACGCGATGCGGATGTCGGTCAGTTGTTTGAGAAGG
>CAMLKY010000069.1 GCA_946480545.1 uncultured Acidobacteriota bacterium | reverse complement strand
TTTGTCGAACGTCGCCTGCAAACCCTCATACTGCGGCGTGTATCCGCACTTGCTCGCGGTATTAACGACCAGCAGGACGTTGCCGCGGTACTTCTTGAGCTTTACATCTTTGCCGTCAATGTCCTTCATCTTGAAATCGAAGATCGACGGGGCCGCCGCCGAAGCGTCGCTCGAACTGTTGATGGCAACCGCCGAGCATATCGAAACCAGGATGCAAAATGTTAGTACGTACTTCAACATAGATTCTCTCCTAACTACTTATTCAATTCTCTCGGAGACCGGGGCGGGTTCGGCTGTGGCTCGGTCTTTTCGCCGGTCTCGGAGAACACCTCTTTCATCGCACCGATACTCGACAGCATCGAGGAAGTCTCCATCGGCATGAATATCACTTTCGAGTTTTGGGTGCGGGTCATATCTCGCAACGACTCGATGTATCGAGCAGTTATCAGATACTGCGCGGTCTGATCGGGACTGCCGATTATTTGTGCGATCTGATTTATCGCCTGTGCTTCGGCGCTTGCGGCAACGAGGCGTGCCTGAGCGGCGCCTTCGGCATCGAGGATAGCTGACTGCTTGTTTCCTTCAGACCGAGTGACCGCCGCCTGCTTCTCGCCTTCGGCACGAGTGATCGCGGCCTGCTTGTCGCCTTCGGCCTGGAGGATGAGGGCCCGCCGGTTTCGCTCGGCCGTCATCTGCTTCTCCATCGTGATTCGCACATCTTCCGGCGGGTTGATGTTCTTGACGTCGACGCGGGTCACTTTCACTCCCCACTTATCCGTCGCTTCGTCGAGGATCAACCGAAGCTTCGCGTTGATCTGGTCGCGAGATGAAAGCGTGTGATCAAGATCCATCTCGCCCATCACCGATCGCATGCCCGTGATCGTGAGCTGCACGATTCCGCCTATCAGGTCCGCTACCTCGTAAACGGCCTTGGTGGCGTCGGTGATCTGCCAGTAGACCACCGAATCGACATTGATCGTCACGTTATCGCGGGTGATCACAGGCTGCGGCGGCAGATCGATGAATTGCTCGCGCAGGTCGATCGAGGTGAGCCCGGGCCGCACGTTCGTCCAGTACACAGCCCGCGGTGATTCGAAGAAGGGTACGATGATGTTCAGGCCGCTCTGTGCCACCCGGTGAAAACGCCCAAGTCTTTCGATCAGGAGAACGCTCGACTGGGGGACGATCTTGATCGTCTTCCACGCAACGGTCAACAGTGCGATGCCAAGAAACAGTAAGAACAGTGCTCCGAAGCCATAGACTTCCATAATTCCTCTACGAACTAATTAACGAGTTCCTCCGCAAATCGGTTTCACATCCCGGTAGGTCAAACGGCGTCTGAAACATTGGATTTCTGCCATAGATATAACCTATTTTCGATGAAGTTGGAAATTAATGAAATTTTCTCTCTCCGGCCTGACACATTTTTTCGCTAAGCGTCGCGTTAGTTGATAGAACAAGCTCGGGAAGGTAACGATCAAGGAACCATAGTTCTTTAACAACAGACCGCGACCGGCGCGAAGCCCAGCATCTTCTTTCATCTACTCTTTTCTTTCAGCCATCTTCTGATTCATTTCACCAGCTCGCGCCGGTCGCGGTTTTCCGCGCGTCGCACGTTGCCGTATAATTTGCGGCAGTATGACGGTTAGCCTCACGGACATCCAGGACGCACGTCGCGTCCTTCAATCCATCATCAATCCGACACCGACGCTCTTTGACGAGAAGTTATCGGCTGAGCTGGGATGCAAGGCTTATCTCAAGGCCGAGTGTCTCCAGCGCGCCGGGTCGTTCAAGATCCGCGGGGCATATAACACGATCTCGCGTTTATCGGATGAGGAAAAGAATCGTGGCGTCGTAACCGGTTCGGCGGGCAACCATGCACAGGCCGTGGCTCTCGCAGCGCGGCTTCATAACATCAAAGCAACCATCGTACTGCCCGAATTCGCGCCTCTTACAAAGGTCGTCGCGACGCGGAACTACGGTGCTGACGCCGTCCTGAAGGGGTCGACCTTCGACGAGGCGGTCGCGTACTCGCGCGAACTCGAGCGCGAGAAAGGCTACACGTACGTTCACGCTTTCGACGATGAGCGTGTTATAGCGGGCCAGGGAACTATCGGCTGCGAGATCGCGGACAGCCTTCCGGATGCGAGCGTCGTTGTCGTTCCGATCGGCGGCGGCGGGATCATTTCCGGCATTGCGATAGCGGTGAAAAGCCTGATTCCGAACGTGCGAGTGGTAGGCGTTCAGGCAGAGAATGTAGCCCCGTCAACCTCTCATTAAAAGCCGGTGAACCGGTCGAGGCCGCTCATCAACCGACCATCGCGGACGGCATCGCGGTAAAGCGGCCGGGGATGCTTACGCTGCCGATCATCCGCGAATTCGTGGACGAAGTCGTCGAGGTCACGGAAGAAGAGATCGCCCGGGGGATATTTCACTGCGTGACGAACGCGCACCTGGTAGTCGAAGGTGCCGGCGCTGCAGGACTCGCGGCGTTGCTGGCACGAAAGGTAAAGCTGGGCAGCGGTGAGACCGCTGTGGCGGTACTTGCCGGCGGAAACATCGACGGCAACCTACTGAATCGTGTTATCGAGCAAGTACTCGTCCGGCAGGGACGTTACGTGGTTTTCAAGCTTCTCGTTCTCGACCGCCCCGGATCACTGGCCGCGATGCTTGCCTCTGTCGCCGAAAGCGGTGCGAACGTCATCGAGGTGAATCATCAGCGGGCCATTTGGCTTGCGCCGCTTGGATACACGGGGATCGAGATGATCCTCGAGGTTCGCGATGAACGCCACGGTCGTGAGGTTCACAAGCACCTCGAGGAAGCGGGCTATCACGTCGAGCGAGAAGGCCAGGGTGACTGGGAAGAATAACTAGGGTAGAAACCGGGCGACGCCGATCTGGGTGAAGTTGTTCATGGGATTGTCCGTGAACCCCGTGAGCAGGATCTTTCCATCCGCCTGCAGCCGAACATCACTCGCGCCAGCCTCCAGATCGCCGACAAAATTCGTAACAAGATGACTCTGCTGGGTTCCCGTAGCCGAATACGTGATCAGGAAGAGGCGTGTGTTCGAGGGGATAGCCTTAGCGCCGGACGATCCGGCGACAATTATCCGACCGTCCGGTGCAACGGCGATCCCGCGGATCATGTTCGTGTTATTGAATGAGGTCATCACGAGACCCCGTGTTCCGAAATCCGGATCAAGCCGTCCGCGCGACGTGAGCCGGTAAAGCATCGTATTCGATCCGAGGAACACCCATGAGCCACCGATAAGGATCTTGCCGTCCGGTTGCACGATCGTTACAACGCTATACGCGCCGCCGCCCGGAATCGAAAGCCGCACCGCACCCTGCAAACCGAATGTACGATCGATATTCGTATCGCTGTCAAAGCGGGCGACAAATGTCTGGTTGTAGAACTCCCGGTCGGTATAGAGTCCGGTCACAAGCACCTTTCCGCTCGCCAGCTCGTGCAGACCGTTGATCTCCGGCCGGTCGGCGAACCGGTTGAGATTCAGATATCGCACGCCGTTGGGACCGAAGGTCGAATCTCGCTCGCCCGAGGCCGTGAGTCGGATGAGGTAGAACTGATGCCCATTCCGCACCGCGACGAGGATCTTGCCGCCTGCTGAAAGAGCGAGCCGGGCCGGGTAGGTAACGCCGGGGAATAGATCGAGATCGGGATTGAAAGACGTATCGAGCTGGCCGCTCGCGTTGAATTTCGCGAGCACGGGTTTGTTAACACTCACAGTCTCCCATCGCTGGTAGAGCACGAGCAAAGAACCGTCAGCCAGCATCTCTGCATTTGTTGGAAACCGATCGAAGGTGCCGTCCCACAGGAGAGTCTTACCCGACACGCCGTAGGTCGTATCGAGCGTGCCGCCCGATGTCAGTCCGAGAAGGCCGATTCCTACAAACCTGCGTCCGGTTCCTTGCTGCGTGTGCGAACCGATGGACACGATCCGGCCCGAAGGCTGAAGAAAAACCTGTGTGCCGCCGCTGCTCGGATCACCGACAGCGCTGAACGTGGTCATGAACCTGCCGCCGGAACCGAATGTGTTGTCGAAACCGATCGCCGGGCAGGTCAACGAGGCAGCGGTACCGAGGCAGACACAGATAATTATCTGGCGAAGCCGGTTAAGGAGGGGAACTGTCCTATTCTTCATGACTTTCCTTCGGCACATGACCGGGCGGCAGGCGACGTGAAAGCTGAAGTACGCGTCTAGTGCTCCATGCCGATCGAACACCTCGACACTTTAGACCAGTTTCCGGTTGCGTTGCAATTTAGGAGTCGTCGACTATCGGCGGTCCAACGCCTCGGTGTAGAGATCTCGATATACGCGGTAATTGTTCATCACCTTGAATACGTAATTCTTCGTCTCCGCGAATCCAACTTCCGCGGCGAAAATACCAGGCTCCTTTGGCTTGCTACGGCTCAGCCATCTTGCGGCATTGTCTTCGCCGCCGTTATAGCTCGCGGCGATGGCTTCGTACAGACCTCCGAACTCATCTTTGAGATCAGCTACGTAAGCGGCACCGACCGAGATATTGACAGCCGGAGTGTACAGATCATCGGGCCGTAGATTTGGATAGCCGGCCTTGTCTTTGTACTTGATTGCCGTGTCATACACGAGCTGCAGCAGGCCGCGGGCGCCAGCCGGCGACTTGGCACCGGCGCGAAACGAGCTTTCCTGTTTCATGATCGCGAGTAAAAACCGCGGATCGACCTTGTACTTTCTGGCCGCCGATAGAAGCTCTGATCGAAAGACGACCGGATAATCCGAGTAGTATCTCGCGGCCACCCCGACGCCGCTAGAACCCCGCCCCGCCGCATCGTCGGCGAGCCCGCCGTAGTACGACGAATAGCTGCGCGTTATACCGCCATATGCACTCGCGGCATCTGCTTTACGGCCTGCTCTCGACAAAGCAAAAGCGCGAAGATAACGAACCTCATCGGCGCTCGCCATCGAGCCGGCAAATGATCGACCGAGCATCGACTCAGCGGTGCGGATGGCGTCGTTCCATCTCTCCCGATGGATCTCCATCCTAAGCTTTGCGTGGAGAGCATTGATCTCGGCAGGTTTACCGGCAAACATATCGACAGTACGATCGACCCAGCGGTTTGCGTCGTCGTAGCGGCCGGCCTCGCGATAAGCGTCGATCAGGTTCAGGTGCGCCGACTCGATCCGCTCGCCGTTTGGAAAGAGTTGTACATACTGCTCATACACGCGAGCCGCGTCGAGATTCTTTCCCATCCGCACGTATGAAGCGCCCTTGAACGCTAGTCCTTCACGCCCATCTTTGCTCGTGTTGCCGTTCAGCTTTTCAAACCAGGAGACGGCCTTGTCGTAATCACGCTCCCACATGTACGAGCGCGCGGTTCCGAAGAATGCTTTTGGAATCCCGGCGTCATTCGGATAGTTGTCGAAGACCTTCTGCCAGTGCTCGCGCGCCTGGGGGAAAAGCCGGTTGGCCATGTAGGTTTCGGCCCGCGAAAGATGCTCTGCCGCGCTCAGGGTGGGGAGTTTGCCGGCCGCATCCCGCTGGTCGGCATCGAGCTGTGTAACGCGTCGCAGAGCCGCATCTGACGTCTGGGCACCCAGAAGCGTCGCAACGGCTAGAATTATTAAGAGCGGGCCGTACAGTTTTTTCATAATTGCTGGATGAGGAGAGCAGGAATCAAGGTCTAATTTACCGAAGGTTAGACGAGTCGGCAATTTTCGCCGTTGTCCCGGTCTTTAGCTGATCACTTTTGAGACTCTTTGGACGCGGGACTCGCTTCCTGCGGCGTGCTAGAATTCGGCTTTGCATTCTGGAGCCACTATGAAAATTGCACTAAATGGCGCGACTACAATGCACGCCGATCTCGAAACCGACATTCGTGCGGCGGGTGCCGCCGGATTTGATCTTGTCGAACTCTGGGCCTCGAAACTGCGAACTTATCTCGAGACCCATGCGATCGCCGATCTGCGGGCGCTGCTGACGGAGAATAATGTCGAGCCGTACTCGATAAATTCCATCGAACATATTACCTTTCGCACGCCCGAGGATTACGAATCTATCAAGTCACAGTGCGGCGAGCTTTCCGCCATCGCGGGACAGATCGCGTGTCCGTACATCGTGGTCGTGCCGGGCAAAACTCCTCCCGGCGGAGCTACAAAGCAGGAGATCGTCGATGAATCGGTCCGCGTCTTGAATGAGCTGGCAGATATCGCCGAGCCGTACGGTGTCAGTCTCGCGTTCGAATTCCTTGGCCAGGCCGACTGTTCGGTCCAGACACTGGATCTGTGTAACGAGATTGTTGAGAAGGTCGATCGGAAGAGCGTCGGAAACGTGATCGACACTTTCCATTTCTACGCGGGAAACTCGTCGTATGAAGCGATCGAGTCTATGCGGCCGGAGAAGCTTTTCATCTTCCACATCAACGACGCCGAGAATCTGCCAAAGGAAGAACTGACCGACGCGCATCGACTATACCCGGGCACGGGGATCCTGCCTATCAGGGAGATCAAGGAACGCTTCGACAAGATCGGATACGACCGAATGGTGAGCATTGAGATCTTTCGACCCGAGTACTGGGACCTCGATCCATTCGAAGTTGCAAAAAAGGCAAAGGCAGCTACCGAAGAGGTCCTCGGGATCGGGCATCACGCCGCGGGCGGCAGTTGGTAGGAAAGATTATTCACCGCCGAGACGCGAAGACGGAGAGGAGCTAAAAAACGTTTCTCTGCGACTCCGCGTCTCGCCGGTTAACACGCATCTATGAACAAAGTCAGGATCGGAATCATCGGCACGGGCTTTATCGGCAACGTGCATGGGCGGATCTATTCTCGGGATGATCGTGCTGAGATCGCGGCACTATACGACATAGTTCCGGAACGTGCCGAGCGGACTGCGCGAAGTATAGGCGGGAAAGTGTGTGCTTCGCGGGAAGAATTGCTCGAGAACTGCGATGCTGTCCTGGTGTGTTCGCCGAACAAGACTCATAAAGAGATCGCCCTTCACGCGATCGCCGAGGGAAAACACGTGTTCTGTGAGAAGCCGTTCTCAATTGGCGTGGACGACGCGGCCGAGCTACGCGATGCTGCGAACAAAAGCGAATGCGTCTTCCAGGTCGGACATAATCGTCGCTATGCACCCGTCTATGCGACGCTAAAACAGCTTCTCCAGTCCGACAACCCTCATTCGGCTCACATCAAGATGAACCGCGGTGAGCTAAAGAATCCTGTCTGGACTGGCGACGTGAATGTGACCGGCGGCTTTCTTTACGAGACGACCATACACTTGTTCGATATGGTGCGTTTTCAGTTCGGCGAGGTCGAGGAGCTTGTCGCGTACGGCTCGCAGCACGAGTACCCCGAACTCGACGAATTCTCGATCATCTTCAAGTTCAGGAACGGATTTCACTGCACATTCGCATCTTCATCCGACGCGAGCTGGCATTTTCCGTTCGAACGCATTGAGGTCTTTTGCCACCACCGCACCATCATGACCGAGGAGATGGAGAGGCTTCTGGATTCGCGCGGTATGGACGCGAATTTCGAAACGCATTCATGGCACATGACCGAAAAGGAAGAGCGGTGGGGATACGTGCAGGAGGATCGGGCGTTTATCGATTCGATCCTGCAGGGAACCGAGCCACCTGTGACCGCGGACGACGGGTTCCGATCGGTCGAACTTGTCGAGTCGGTATACTCGGCGATTCGTACTGGAGAGAAGGTGAGGTTTTGAATTGTTCTTTTCCCACGGTTTCTTCGCGAGCGTAGCGAGCTCTGCGTGATAGGCTTGACTTTCACGCAAAGCTCGCAGAGGGAATTTACCAGCGGGACTGTGACACATTACAGCCCTCTTCACTATTTACGATTCACGATTTACTATTTACTAGCTATGATCCAGTGCCAGAATTGCGGGCAGGGCAATGCTCCCGAGAGCCAGTTCTGTCGTTTTTGCGGGACCCGCTTCCTCAGTCGGCAGCCGATGCCGCAGAGCGGATACGGTT
>CAMLKY010000068.1 GCA_946480545.1 uncultured Acidobacteriota bacterium | reverse complement strand
GCGATATCTCGAGCGATTCGAGTCAAATCGCCGCCTTCTGGGCCGAGATCATGGGTGACCATGCGGACTTTATTGCTCATCTCCTCGATCCCGATGAGCGAGACCTGATCATGAAGGCCATGAAGACCGGCGACGCGTTTCATAAGTTGCATGAGTCGCGGCCGGCGTCGAAGGCTCCCGTCGAGAGAGCAGTCGACGAGATAATCGATTTCAAGACGGCCGCCGAGCGCGGCATCCAGGCGGGGAAGATCAAGAGCATAATCCATCCAGCCCTCGCCGATCATGTGCGGCGGGAGGCACTGAAAGCAGCGGATGACTTAAAGCGCGCGGCGTGAGAACGAAATCACGAGGCTGTCTGAAAAGGCAGCCTTTTTTGCGCCTGGGTGTTATCAGATTGCTCGGGGTCAGCGGAAACGCTTTATCCCCTCGAATATTCTTCGCTCCCGAGGAGCGAGAGGTTTGTGGTTGAAGATTGGTGCGGACGAGAAGAATCGAACTTCCACTGCCTTGCGGCAACAGGCTTCTGAGACCTGCGCGTCTACCAGTTCCGCCACGTCCGCACGTGAAGCGAATTTCGAGGATACTAATTCAACGGGTGAATATCAAGATAGCCGTTGCTGCTGGTATAGTCGGGTTGTGGGTGTAGATATCGCTGGAAATCTGGCGGCGGTTCGAGAAAAGGTAGATTCTGCCGCGCGACGTGCGGGACGTGAACCGGCTGAGGTCACGCTGGTAGCGGTCAGTAAAACGCATCCGCCGGAGATGCTGGCTGCTGCGATCTCCGCGGGTGTTCGCGTGTTCGGCGAGAACAAGGTGCAGGAGGCCGAATCGAAGATCGGTGCTATCGGCAGGGAGAATGTCGAATGGCACCTCATCGGGCATCTACAATCGAACAAAGCTCGAAAGGCCGTCCAGCTATTCGATGTCATCCACACGGTCGACTCGATCGAACTGGCCTCGCGTCTCGAGCGTATCTCAGAAGAAGAGGGTCGTAAGATCTCGGTTCTCGTTCAGGTCGACCTCGCTGGTGAAAAGACGAAGTCCGGCGTGCCCGCGACTGATCTCGATGAGCTAGCCGCGTATCTAAGAACATGTACGCACCTGAGCTTTGACGGCTTGATGATATTGCCGCCGTACTTCGATGATCCTGCTGGCGCGCGACCCTTCTTTCGACGGATTCGCGAGATTCGCGACCGGCTCGAAGCGGACGGAATGTTCAGCAGCGAACGTTCGCAACTTTCGATGGGGATGAGTCATGATTTTGAGATAGCGATCGAGGAAGGGGCGACGTTGGTCCGCGTCGGGACCGCCATCTTCGGAAGCAGGTCGTAACAACGATGCTCGTACAAACTGTATATCCATTTGTCTGGCTCGCGCTCTGGAGCGCGTTTCTGGTTTTCCTCGTCCTGATGATCCTGCGTCTGATCTTCAACTACTCTGATCCGAACCCGTTCGGCTCAGTCGGAAGATTCGGATTCAGGATCCGAAAAATAACCGAGCGATTTGTCTATCCGGCAGCACGATTGCTTTCGAACTTCCGGGTCGATTCACGACTCGCTCCTTTGGTCGCGATATTTGTCGGACTTGTCTTGACCTATTTCACGAGCCAGATCATCGGTAACACATTCTTTGTGATCGACGGACTGACCGCCGGAATTGCGACCGGCAATCCAAAGATGTTCATCGGGTTTGTCCTCTATGGACTTCTCAGTATCCTGGTCCTGTTCATCTTCATCCGGTTTATCGCTCAGTGGTTCGTATTCGCCCGCGGAACGTTTCTGGACTTTGTAATGCGTGTGACCAATCCGATAATGCTGCCCTTTCAAAAGTTGATTCCGCCCATCGGAATGTTCGATATCTCCGCGATGGTCGTTCTGATCCTCGTCGGTCTTCTCCAGTCGGTGGTTCTGAATCTTTTTGTTCGACAGTAGTGAGACCAGAAGATGAACGAAGCGGAAGGCGCACTAACTATCACCGTTCGCGTAACGCCGCGCAGCTCGCGTTCTGAGATCTTGGGCGAACATGACGGCGCGATAAAAGTAAGGTTGACCGCGCCCCCGGTTGACGGAGCCGCGAATGCAGAGCTGATCAAGCTGTTCTCGAAGGAGTTGAAATTATCGAAGTCGCGGATCGAGATCGTCGCCGGCGAAACTTCTAGGACCAAACTGCTGCGATTAACCGGCGTAACGGCCGGACAGCTCCGTCGGCTTTATACGAATGTCGAGTAGCGGGTAGGCTTAGCAGCCGGAAGCCGAGTCCGGCGATTCCCAATATGACCAGAGCTTGAACGCCGAGCAGTGCCGCCGTTAACCTGGTTCCTAACATCCCCTGCAGCTCGATCGTCTGACCGATGCAAAGACCGATCGCGATTACGACCATCGTGAAGACAACAAGCGTCGAAAATTTTCGGCTCATCTGACCCCTCCTTGTATTAAATGGTTCATGGATCAGTTTGCTCAGAAAACGACAGCAAATCTGTATGAATCCTTACCGTTTGTCCGCTCAAAATACCGCGTGCTATATTCGTTAGTTCCGAGTTTCGTGTTCCAGGTTTCTATCAATCAGGCGGGTAGACGAGACCGGATCGGAGAACGGATCGAAGCGACGACAAAAACTTGAAACTAGAACAAGGAACCAGGAACTAGAGGATGTCAGGACACTCCAAGTGGCACACAATCAAGCACAAGAAAGGTGCGCTCGACGCTAAGCGAGGCAAGATCTTCACAAAGTTGATCAAGGAGATCACCGTCGCCGCTCGGACCGGAGGCAGCGGTGATGTTGACTCGAATGCCCGGCTTCGCAAGGCAGTAAACGACGCGAAGGCGCAGAACATGCCGAACGACACCATCGACCGTGCGATCAAGCGCGGCACGGGTGAGCTGGATGGCGTCGCGTATGACGAGATCACGTACGAGGGATACGGCCCGAACGGAGTAGCCGTGATGGTCGAGACGATGACCGACAACCGCAACCGCACTGTCGCCGAGCTGCGGCACATCTTTTCAAAGAATGGCGGGAACCTCGGCGAATCAGGATCCGTGGCGTGGATGTTCGACAAGAAGGGCTACATCGTCGTCGATAAGGCCGCGAAAAGTGAAGACGAGCTTTTTGAGATCGCCATCGAGGCCGGGGCCGACGATATGCAGGACGAAGGAGATGTCTTTGAGATCTTTACATCGCCGGACAGTTTCGACTCCGTGAACGAAGCGATCAAGAAAGCGGGTGTCGAGCCGCAGGTCGCCGAGGTTTCAATGATCCCGCAGAATTACATCGAACTCGCGGGTGCGGACGCGAAGACCATGATGAAGCTTTACGACGCACTTGAGGACAATGACGACGTTCAGAAGGTCTACGCCAACTTTGATATCGACGAAGCTGAGATGGCCTAGCCTCTAACTTCACACCGGATCGTGAGAGTCGCCAACCACTACAAGTAACTTAACAGCCAGCTCTTCTTCCGCCGCTTATAATCCGCATACCAGGCGCATAACGGGTAGAGGATCGCCAGGCCGACGATCCACGCGAGATATGTCACGCCGAGCGAGAATCCGTGATCCGGCGGTGCGGCGGTGGAATTCTCGGGAAAGTTCCTGAACAGGTAACCTATATCCTTTCCGGCTGCCAACCCGAGCGCGACCCCTATGGCGTGAGCAACTGGAAACTGGAGCAGATAATAGAACATCGGTACGCGTCCAAACGTGATCGCGATCCGCTGCCAGACGGCGCGGGCATCGATGCGATCAGTGATCGCCAGTACAAGCAGCGCCGGTCCTAGGGTCATCAATAGAAAAAGCAGCGACGGCGGATATTTCTGAGTGTTCAGGAAACTCAGCACAGTGAAAGCAGGTTCCGCCGTCCGAGGCTCGGCCGGCAATTTCGCGAGCTCTTCCTGAGAGATCTCGCCGGATGCGCGAACTTCCGCGACCCTTTCGATAAAAGCGTCTCGGGTTCTCCACGGCGAAGTATCGCCGTAGAGATTTGTATAGCGGAGGCCGATGAACAGGACTGTGGCTGCGAGGCCAAAACCGAGAAGCCATTTCCGGCGCCGCTCGGGATCCCATCCATAGATCGTCCCGAGTGCATAGCCGGCGGCCATAACTCCGATCCATGGAATTAGCGGGTATGCGATGAACGCCGAAGAGTCGTCGGTGATCGACAATACCCCAGGTTGATGGAGTATCATCCAGAGCTTTTGTGAGAGGTCGGCGGGCGGCGTTCCGCCGAACGCGATGTTTGGCGGGACCTGGAAACGATCCAGCAGGTTATGCAGGAATATCATCGCGACACCGATCGCTCCGACGGCAGCCACCGGTAGCCAGACCATAGCCGCCATCGCGATCATCGAAACACCGATGACCCAGATCACCTGCATCAGCCCCGCAAACGAGTAGTCGAAGTTGAAGACTATACCGAGACGAACGACAGTGAACTCCAGGAAAACGAGCCACAGCCCGCGCGTGAACAGGAACCGGGCCAGCTCGCCTTTGCTTTTCCCGTTCATTCGCTGCAGGTAGATCGACAAGCCCGAGAGAAAGACGAACGCCGGCGCGCAGAAGTGTGTGATCCAGCGTGTAAAGAACAGCGGCACGGTGGTCGTCATCGGATCCGTTGGGTCCGAAAGCAGGGCCCCGTGATGTACGAAGTCGCGCGTGTGATCGAGGAGCATCAACATCATCACGATGCCCCGGAGAAGATCGATCGAGTAGATCCGTTCTTTGAGCTTCTCGGATGTCATGGTTTGTTGGAAGGCGACCGCGGCGGAGATAAGAATCGGGGAATATCGAAAGCCGGTGCGTCTTTTCTCATTCCGACTGTCCACTTTCCGGCAGATAGTCGCCAAGGAACTTTCTTTCCATGCCGTTGCCCCAGCCGCACCCGTGATCGCTGGTGATCATCGTACGCGAATTCTCGCCAACGAACTGGCCTTCGAACGAGAGCAGATGAAGTATCGAGCCGGGTCTGAGATGTTCGCTTGCCCATGAGATCGGAGAGTTACCATTGGCATCGCGTGCCTGCTTGTCCGCTCCGTTCTCCAGCAGATACCGGATCATCTCTTCATCGCCGTATGCCGCCGCGCGATGAAGCGGCGTCTCGCCTTTAGTTCGCACGTCGCGCATGAACGCTCCGCTCTCACCGCCGGGGATGGTTTTCGCATTTACGTCCGCGCCGTTTTCGATGAGCAGCTTCAGGACGTAGAGAAAATACGGGCGGCCTGCTTTGCACAATGCGCTGTGAAGGGGCGTCTCACCGGTCTCAGGCACCGACCAGTTTACGTCGGCGCCGTTTGCGATCAGAAAATCCACGACCTTCCAGTGACCAAAGAACGAAGCATGACCAAGCTCACGATCCAGATCGATGCTGCTCATGTCTCCGCCCGCGTTCATAACGGCTTTGAGCGCAGTTGTGTCGTTGTAATAAACGAACCATTGAAGCGGTTTGATGTGACCCTCGTGAAGTATGTCCTTCCAATCCGGAAGCTTCTGCAGCTCGAACACAAGATCGGTTCGGCCGCGCGAAATTCTATCCAGGATCTCTGTCTTGTCCATGTCTGTGTACTGCGAGGTCCACCCGCACCTACGTATGTTCGACAGGTCGAACAGGAATGAACGCCGGCTATCCGAATCCGCTGAGCCTCGATGAGCAATCTTCAGTGGATGGTTGAAGTGATAAGTGGATAGTTTTGATTGAGACTATCCACTTTCTCACTACTGAAGAGAACGGAAATTACTTGTATGCGACAGCCGCACTCGCGGGTCCAGCAAGATGGATCACTTCGGTCCGCTCGAATCCGACCTCGCGGCACCACCCGTCGAAGTCTGCACCGGTGAAATCAAATGCATCTCCGAACTCGATGAGCATGTTCAATGACATCATCAGCCCGAATGCATTTTCGCGCCGCTCGTCATCGATAATGTTCTCGATGGCCACGAACGCACCGCCCTTTGGCAACGCATCGTAAGCTTTACGGATCAACATCATCTTCTTCTCGAGATTCCAGTCGTGCAGGATCATGCCCATCGTCACGACATCGGCCGGCGGGATCGCGTCGGCGAAAAAATCGATCGGCTCGGCTTTAACGCGTTCGGACAATCCCGCTTCGGCGACCTTACGCGTGGCGATCTCGGTCGCGGCGGGCAGATCGGTGGTCCGAACCGCCATATGCGGATGATGTTTCGCGACGAGCATAGAGCTCCGCCAACGTCGGTCATCGTCTTGTAGTTTGAGAAATCGAATTTTTCCGCGAACGCCCGGAAGTTTCCGGCCGAGATCCCCGCCATGGCATCCATGAACTGTTCGAGCCGCGCCGGCTCGCTGTACAGCTCTTCGAACATTCCCTTTCCGCCGTCCTTTGTTTCGTTTTGCGCGAGTCCGCTTCGGAGCCCGTCGACCAGGTTTCCCCAGAACGGATATAGACGGTCGTGTGCCATCTCGAGGAAGCCGCCCATGAATGCCGGACTGTTCCGATCGAGGAATGTTTTTGTTTCAGGGGTGTTCGAGTATCTGGCATTCTCGCCGTTTCCTTCCCGATCGAGAAAGCGAAGCGCCACCAGGGTGTCAAAGAAATCGGGCGTAGACCGCTCGTGAAGCCCGAGAGCGTCTCGGAGCTCGGTGCCGGTGCTGGAACCGCTTCCAAGCTCTGTGAATACGCCGAGCTTAATGGCCGCCAACAAGACTCTGGACGGCCAGAATCCCATTCCGACTTCCATGATCCGGGCAGGTGAAAGGGCCGAAGCAGTATTTGTTGCAGTCATAGGTAAATGCCTCCGGGATAAACACGCGTAGTTTGTCAGCGAATTGTATCGGTGCCGAGCGCAACTCGACGTTAGAAGTCTTACTTCATCGCGGCTTTGAGTCCCTCGTTCGAAAGCCGCCGGTTAGGGTAGCGTTTGAGTACGTTTTGAAATGCGTCGATGGCTTCCGTCTTTTTTCCCGCGGCGAGAAGCAGCTCACCGGTAAGTTCCCATGCCGGCTTAACGATAGCCGGCGGGCCGTATTCAAATACGAGCCTGTCCTCGGCTTCGGCGGCGAGCTTCATCTTGCGAAGAGCCTCGTCCCGCTCGCCCGCGGCAAATTGTATAGCGGCCTCAAGAAGGCTTTCCATGACACTTCCCGCATTTAGGTCGGTCTGCGCGAGTGTCGTGTAACGACTGGCGATGTTGTCGCCCGCCGGCTTCATTGCTTTTGCCGCCGTGTGCCGGGCACGCAGTGTCTCGAGAGTTCGTTTCGCCTCAGCCAGCTCATTGCGGCGAACGTGCTCGAGGCCTATCGCCAAGTCGTGGTTCGTAAAAGCGGCGATGGACCGCACGGCCGAAGCTTCCACGGGTGTCATCATCGACGCCGGGCCCTTCCCCCTGGTCTCAACCAGCATGGTGGCGCGGCACATCGCTAGATGGATTCGCGTTGGCGCCGACGAACTCGTTTTCGAATCCTCCTCGACGATGGCTAGCAGCTTCGCCGCCTCGTCGTCACGTCCGATCTGAAGGTACGAATGCTGCAGCCAGTGGAGCGGATGATATCCACCCGCACCTTCGTCGCGTGCTGTTTTCATCGACGCAGTATTCGCCGCGATCGAGTCTTCCCACATTCCAAGTGCAAAGAAGATATGCGAAGGCATGTGCTGCGCATGCGACGCGCTGCGGGCGACGGTGCCGTAAAGCCGAGCGGCACGAAGACCGAGCGGAGCGTGGACCGGATCGTCATACGAATGGATCAGGTAATGAAGTGCGCCCGGGTGCCGTGGATTCTTCTCGTAGATAGCCTCGGCTATTGCCGCAGCACGCATGTAGTTTTCCGTATTCCGCGTGGTTCCCGTCAGCCCAAGCACCGACAGCGAATAAAATGCCTGGGCTTCAAGGTCGTCAGGAAACCGTCTGGTGAGCTCCAGCATGGCATCCGAGTATGCCGCCGGCCGCCGGTCGCTCGTGCCGAACAGGATCTCCACTGCTGCCAGATACATCTTCTCCCGCTCGGTCGGGGCCTTGGCCCGCCGCTCGGTCTCGGTCGCTCCAAGACGCGAAAGAACATTTGCGCCACCAGAGTGGTCGTGTTCACCCCAGATCGGATGATCGAATGTCATCGCCTCGCCCCAGTAAGCCATCGCAAAATCC
>CAMLKY010000067.1 GCA_946480545.1 uncultured Acidobacteriota bacterium | reverse complement strand
GCTTGGTTTACAAGCGGGTGGTTAAGGAACTTTGGTGTCGGAATATTGCTTGGAAGCGTCACGCTCGGCTTTGCCGTGTTACTCGCAATCGCCCTTGGCGGATTGCGATTTACACTCAGCGACGTAGACGGGTCGACGGTTGGCAAATCGCTGGCGATCGCGCTTTTGGCATTCGCCGCAGCTGCCGCGTTCGAAGAAGCGGTCTTTCGCGGGTACATTCTCCAGACTTTCGCGCGATCCGGACTCGCAGTACTCGCGATCGGCCTGACGGCTGTTTTCTTCGGCATTGTGCACACCGGAAACCCGGACGCGAACTGGATATCCACAGCCAACACGATCCTCGCCGGCGTGTGGTTTGGTATTGCCTACCTGAAAACACGCGATCTATGGCTAGTCTGGGGAATGCACTTGATGTGGAACTGGATGCTCGGCGCGGTCTTCGGGATCGAAGTCAGCGGAATGAGAAGCCTGGTCGTCGCTCCGCTGCTCCGCGAAGTAGACAGCGGTCCCGACTGGATAACAGGCACAAACTATGGGATCGAAGGCGGGATCGTCACAACGATTGCGCTGCTGCTTTCTATGGCTGTGATCTATTTCCTGCCGTGGCCCAAGGCGAGTGAGGAAATGAAGGCCCTAACGTCACCAGGACAGAATTGACGAATGAGCGATAGACATTAGGGCCGATTCTTGTCGCTGAAAGCGACAGGAATTCTGTCGCTTCGCTCCTCCACCCTGGGCTTAATGTATGTCGTTTTCAGTGACCCTCCCGATCAAACAGCCTGTATCTTAAACGAAATATCGACGGCCCTTGCGGAGTGGGTCAATCTGCCGACCGAGATCAGATCCACACCGGCCTCTGCAAATGAACGCACGCGATCGAGGTCCATTCCACCCGATGCTTCGATGATCACCGAAGGATTCAGATCACGCGCCATGCCTACGAGTTTTGCCGCCTCATCAGGTGTCTGGTTGTCCAGCATGATGATGTCGGCACCGGCCTCGATGGCTTCGCGAAGCTGAGCCCAGTTCGTGATCTCGACCTCGATCTTGTGAAGGTGCCCTACTTTTTGTTTCGCCGCGACGACTGCTTCCGTGATGCCGCCCGCGAGCGTGATGTGATTGTCCTTGATCAGCACGCCGTCATCGAGACCCATCCGATGATTCTTCCCGCCACCGACCGTGACTGCATACTTCTCGAGAAGCCTCAGCCCCGGCGTAGTCTTGCGCGTATCGACGATCTGCGCATTCGTTCCCTCCACGGCTTTCACATACTGGCGTGTCAGCGTCGCGACGCCGCACATTCGCTGAAGGATGTTCAGAGCAACGCGCTCGCCGGTGAGCAGAACATCTGCGTAGCCTTTCAACGTAGCGAAGACTGTTCCCTCTTCGACCTCGTCGCCTTCGCTGTACGTTGTTTCGATCTCGGGGATCTCGGCGTCGAGATGAAGGAACACGGCTTCAGCCACTTCAAGACCGCAGATTACGAGATACTCCTTCGCCAGAAACCGCCCCATCCCGCGGACATCGCCCGCGACGGTCGCCTGCGTGGTGATGTCTCCCCGTCCGATGTCCTCTGCGAGAAAGTCGCCGATGGCCGTTAGAATTTCGCCGTTGTCGAGCCAGTTCATAGCCATATTTCACGCTTACACTGTCGTTGTCTACTAGCCGAGCGCGTTCAGATTCGTCGTCAAAGTACTCTGCTGCTGCAGGATCTCAGCCTGCCTGTCTCGCAACTCCTGCACCTTCTCTTTCGGGGCTTTGTCCACAAAATTCTGGTTCGCCAGCTGCCCGTTCAAACGCTGTAATTCCGTATCCAGTTTTTCGAGCTGGTTCTTCAGCCGTGCGTGTTCCTTGTCGAAATCGATCAGTCCCTCAAGCGGGATCGCGATCTCGGCGTTACCCGTCAACACCGCACGTGCCGACGCCTTCGGAACATCAAGCGAATCGGCGAGGACTATGTTATCAGCACGTGCAAGCTTCCTGATCTGTGCGTCGTTCGCGTCGAAGACGCGCCCCATCGCATCATCGGCCGCGATATGGATCGATAAACGGTCAGCCGGCTTGATGTTCATCTCGGATCGAATGTTGCGCACCTTCGTTATCAGCTCAATGACAGATGCCATCTCGCTCTCGGCCTGCTCGTCGACGAGCGAATCGTCGCCCGTAGGAAACGTCGTGAGCATTATCGTCTGATCCGCGGCCGCGTAAGCGTCATTGTGCATCCCGTTAGTGACGCCGGGGAGCTTCTGCCACAGCTCTTCCGTCAGGAACGGCATGAACGGATGCAAGAGTCGTAACGCCTGTTCGAGAACGCTCAGTATCATTACTCGAGCCTCCGCGATCGTGTCCCCGCGTTCCCCGCTCTCCGTCTCGCCCGACGTGATCTCATCCTTTTTCAGCTCGATATACCAATCACAAAAGTCATCCCAGAAGAAGTGATAGAGCAACTGAACAGCTTCGTGAAACTGATAAGTCTCGAGGGCACGATTCACCGCCTTCGCAGTCTTATTAAGCCGAGACAAGATCCACCTGTCCGGCAACGACATATCTCCGCGTCTCGGCGTCTCGGCGGTGAACCCTACCTCAGCACCCTCCGAGTTCATCAAACAGAACCGCGTCGCGTTCCAGATCTTATTGGCGAAGTTGCGGAACGATTCGACACGCTCATCGCGCCACGCGAAGTCGACACTTGTGGCCGATCCGGCGAGCGTCATCCGCGTTGCATCGACGCCATATTTCTCAAACACATCGAGCGGATCGATGCCGTTGTTCTTCGTCTTCGACATCCGCTGGCCGTTCTTGTCGAGCACGGTCCCGTGGATAATGACGTCATCGAACGGCCGCTCGCCCATGAACTTCAGCCCCGTCATCACCATCCTGGAGACCCAGAGGAAGATGATGTCGCGGCCGGTGACAAGCACGTCTGTTGGATAAAAAGTCTCCAGGTCGGCAGGATCAAAAGCCCCGGTCGCTACCGCTCCCGGTTCTGACTGCCACCCGAGTGTTGAGAATGGCCACAGTGCCGACGAGAACCAGGTGTCGAGGACGTCTTCGTCCTGAGTGAGTTCGGTCGTACCAGCCTGTTCGTAAGCTTCTTCCTTTGTGCGAGCGACGAAAACATTTCCATCCTTGTCGTACCAGGCTGGGATCTGGTGACCCCACCAAAGCTGTCTCGAGATGGTCCAATCTTTGAGATTCTCTAGCCACGTCGTGTAGACCTTTTTGTGCGGAACCTCAGGATAGAAACGCGGTGAGCCGTGCTCATTCATAAGCTGCAGCGCAAGGTCGCGCATCTCATCCATCTTTACGAACCATTGCTCTGACAGGAGCGGCTCGATGACGGTCCTGCATCTTTCGCAGTGCGGCAACGTCACCTCGTAGTCCTCGACCTTCTCGAGCAAGCCCAGACTCTCAAACTGCTCGATCACCTTCTCTCGCGCTTCGAATCGATCGAGTCCCTTGAACGCTTCGCCCGCATTGGCATTCATGGTCGCGTCGTCGTTCATCACGGCCAACTTCTCAAGACCGTGACGTTCGCCGATCTCCCAGTCGTTCGGATCGTGCGCTGGTGTGATCTTGACGGCGCCGGTTCCGAACTCGGATTCGACGTATTCGTCGCTGATGATCGGGATCTCACGACCGGTAAGCGGCAAGGCGATCGACTTACCGATGAGCTTCTTGTACCGCTCATCTTCGGGATGCACCGCGACCGCAGTATCACCCAGCATCGTCTCGGGCCGGGTCGTCGCAACGGTGATCCATTGCGGATTGCCACTTCCCGTCTCCCCTCCGACAACCGGATACCGTAGATAGTAAAGCTTTCCGTCCTTCGCCTTTTCTTCTTTGACTTCGAGGTCAGACAACACCGTCTTATCGCGCGGGCACCAGTTCACGATCCGTGTGCCGCGATAGATCCATCCTTCTTCGTATAGCCGCACGAAGACCTCGCGAACGGCGCGCGACAGATTCTCTTCCATCGTGAACCGCTCGCGGGTCCAGTCGACGGACAGGCCCTCGCGCCGGATCTGGCGCGTTATCTCGCCGCCGTATTTGTTCTTCCACGTCCAGACACGCTCGGTAAATGCTTCACGCCCGATCTCCTGCGGCGTTTTGTGCTCTTCCTTTTTTAGCTGGCGGGTGACCATCAACTGTGTCGAGATCCCCGCGTGATCGACGCCGACGAGAAACAGGGTCCTGTAGCCCCGCATCCTTTTCCAGCGTGTGAGCACGTCCATCAGCGTGTGCTGAAGAGCATGGCCCATGTGCAGACTGCCGGTAACATTCGGTGGCGGGATGACGATCGAGAATGCCTCGGCGTTTGTATCCTGGTTGATCTCGGGCGTAAAAAAACCGCTAGATTCCCAGCGTTCGTAATGATTCTGTTCGGCTTGTTTAGGATCGTAAGCCTTCGCGATTTCCATATTCAGAAAAAGTAAGATGATAAATCAAAAAAGGCCGGGTTTCATCTTGATAACGAAACCTGGCCTGTACTCTTGCCGGCGTAAGCGCCGGAGCGATCACATGTTCAGGATTTTTCGGAGAGTCGCTCGACGACCTTCTGCACGATCATATCGACGAGTTCCGGTGCCATGGTGACCACGCGCTGGCCTTCCGGGTTCGTGGTTCCCGGAGCTCCGACGTGAACCGAATCGCCCGGCCCGAGTGGCGGAAGCTCAAGGAGGTCAGAGTCATCGAGCGACAGATCGCGCTCGACTTCGGGCATTACGCTCGCCACCTGTTCTGCCAGTTCGGCTGCGGAAGGCATTCGCTCAGTCGCGGAGTACGGGTCATAGGCCGGTTGTGCTTGAACTTCCTGATGCTGATCGCCGGGCTCCGGCTGAGTCGCGACCGAACCAAAGGGATTCGCCGATTCGCTATAAGCCTGCGATGGCGGGGTAACGTGATCGTCTTCACGATAAGACTCGGCGGGGATCTCCGAGACCTCCATATCCGGATCGGTATCAGCTTCGTCATCGACATAACGCGCCTCGATCATCTCGTCGTCCATGCCCGCGTCCACGTAAGTCGGCGATCCGCTATCGGCCTCTGGCGCCTCACCGGCCGAAACGCTTTGGTTGTAGAGAGATTCGATGTCCGTCAGGTCGGGCTGAGAATCAGGACCTTGTGCATTCTCTGCCGCAGCTTGGTCCGCGAAGTCATGCTGCTCGCCTGCTTCGGTTTGCTGTTCGACATCGGCTCCGGTTTCTTCATCCGCAGGGCGTGTTGCCGTCATTAGATCGGAAACCTGTGTGACAAGCTGGCGTATCGACTGGAACGGCTTGGTCAGGTAAGCATTTGCTCCGACACGCGCCGCTTCGCCCTCATCAAAAGGCTCGAACGATCCGACGAGAAGCACCACCGGCAGGTCCCGCGTGTGCGGATCCTGGCGTAGACGCTCGCATATCTCATAACCGCTGAGCCCCGGCATATGAACATCCGCGAGAACAAGGTCGGGTGTGGCCTGACCTATCATTTCCATAGCGCTGTCGCCGTCGCCGACGGTTATCACGTCAATACCCTCGTCAGCGAAGGTAAGATTGACCACCTTTTGGATGGTTACAGAGTCGTCGGCCAGTAAAAGCTTACGTTTAGACACCGGTGAGCTAGCTCCTTTAGAAAGAATTCGATTCGCGTGATGACAGTTTTGAAAACTATCACTTCGCTTTTTTCAGGTCAAGAAAATCTACTTCGTATCACTCGCAAACTTTCCGGTTGTGAGAGTCCGCAGCACCGTCCGGAGCTGCGTGTTGGTAAACGGTTTCGGTAGGAACGCGAGGGCGCCGGCGTCGAAGCTCTTTGATGGCAGTTTCGGACTTTGCTCCGCGGTCATCATGATCACGGGTATCTTCCGGAACCGGTCATCCTTTTGCATAAACTGGACGAGATCGGTGCCGCGTATGTACGGCATCATGATATCGACGATGGCCGCGACGACCTTTCGTTCCGATTTCAGAATGCGAAGGGCCTCCTTGCCATCCATCGCGGTCACGGTAAGAAAACCTTCGTTCTCGACCAACGTCCGCACGAGCCAAAGGATCGCGGGATCGTCATCAGCTATTAGTATGTACCCTTTGCTTTCCGGCTTAGTACCCTTTGTCATTCAGGCTGAGAGTGCCTCCCGTTGCTTCAATGAGAGCTCGGCCGCAAGCTTGATCGCGGCCTTCATGCTGGATGCGTCGGCGATATTCTTCCCGGCGATGTCCGCCGCCGTGCCATGATCGACCGAGGTCCGGATCAGCGGCAGGCCGAGCGTTACGTTGACCGAGGACCCAAATGAAAGCGACTTCACGGCTATAGTCGCCTGGTCGTGGTAACACGCGATGACGCCGTCGAACTCGCCTTGGAATCCGCGAAGAAAGATCGTATCAGGCGAATAAGGTCCCGAGACCTCGATACCCGCTGCGCGACACGACTCCACTGCGGGAATGATCTGCTCCGCCTCTTCGTTCCCGAACATGCCGCCCTCGGAAGCGTGCGGATTTAGGCCGGCGACTGCGAGATTCACCTTTCGTTTCAAAAGATGCGACAAATGTTTCGACGAGAACTCGATAAGCTTTACCAGGTTGGGCGCCGTCACCCGTGCGATGGCGTCTGTTAACGACACATGCGTCGACAGCAGGACCACCCGAAGCCTCTCCGCAAAGAAGCTCATCGCAAAGTCATCAGACCCGGTCAGATGCGCGAGGAACTCAGTGTGTCCCGGATAATTGTAGCCTCCGGCATGAAGAGCGCTTTTGCTGATCGGCGCAGTCGCGATCGCATCGATCTTTCCGTCGCGCCAAAGTTCGACGGCTCGTTCGATATACTCAGCGGATGCCCGGCCGGTCTCCGCCGACTCTTCACCCGGCCGCACCGTCGCAGTGAGATTACCAAGATCTACTACGTCGATCGCGCCAAACCCGCGCCTCGGGTCGTCAGCCAAGCAAAACTCGACATCGATCCCTAATGAAAGGGCGAGTGAGTCGAGGAATGCCTTGTCCCCGACGACGAACGGCCTGCAGTACTCTAGAAGGTCTTTATCGGAAAGTGCTTTGAGAGTTACTTCGGGTCCGATTCCCGCGACATCACCGATCGTGATGCCGATACGCGGGAGTTCGACGTGTTCCTTGGCTTTGAGAGGGTCTATACCTGCTGACTGCATCCGCCTGGAAGGCGGTTATTCACCAGTGTCTTCCGCCTTGAACATGTATTTTATACTATGCTTTGGCAAAAGGATATTGGGCCCATCTTTACGGTTTATCTTCAGAGCGTCGAGGTCGTACCATTCGATCGTGCCGGTTATCCGTTCGTTATCCTGAAGGACGATCACCATCTCGGTACGTGCGTCGATCTGCTTCCGATAGTAAAAAACCTCAGCCAGTGTTTCTACTGGCGGAGGTTTTTTCCTGCTTTCCGGCTTAGCTTGCTTATGGGGAAAGTTTGCCATACGTTTTCTCGACTGCGACCCTGCCGAACTGCATCACGGTCCTGAGTCAGATTTCAATTGATCGAAGGCGCTCGAGATCCGAAACCGCATTAGTCGGCTTGTCGACGGATGAAGGTCGGGATCTCCAGGTCCTCTTCCTTCTTTTCCGAAGCGGAAAAGGTCGGGGCAGGTCCACCGTTGGCAGCGACCTGGGCTTCCATGACGCGGGGCTGCGGCATCACCGACTGAACGGCGCTGTCGAAGCCCGTCGCGATCACCGTCACCTTTATCTCATCATCCAACTGGTCCTTGATCACGTTCCCCCAGATGATGTCGGCGTTCTCGTCGGCTTCGCCCTCGATCATGCCGATCGCGTCCTCGATCTCGCCCAGCGGCATGTTCGCACCACCCGTCACGTTTATAAGTGCGGCCTTCGCACCGGTGATCGAGTTTTCTTCCAACAGCTTATAATCAAGGGCCGCACGCATCGCTTTCGATGCGGCATCTTCGCCCGTGGCCGTGCCGATCCCCATCAGGGCGACACCGCCGCCTCGCATGACGGTCGTGACATCCGCGAAGTCAAGATTGATTATTCCAGGTGTTGTGATCAGATCGGTGATGCCCTGCACGGCCTGAAGCAAAATATCGTCGGCACGCCGAAATGCATCCATCAGGGTGATGCGCTCCTCGACCTCGCGGAGCTTCGAGTTCGGGATCGTGATGAT
>CAMLKY010000066.1 GCA_946480545.1 uncultured Acidobacteriota bacterium | reverse complement strand
GCACGCAATGTTCGGATACCGACTTCGCAGCTCAACAAGTTTTTCGAGGAGAGCATTTCCCAACCGAAAGGCGGTACAGCTCCGGCACCGGTCAAGGGCGGTGTCTCGCGATTAAAGGTTCAATACCTGACTCAGGGCGGTACGCGTCCGCCACTCTTCGTATTGTTCACTTCGGGCGGAAGCCGTGCGGGATTACACTTTTCATATCTGCGTTATGTCGAAAACCGGCTTCGTGATGCGTTCGATTTCTTTGCTACGCCGATACGCTTAAAGGAGCGGCACAAAATGAGAAAGGCGGCTGCTGGAAATTGATGGAAACGTTATTCCTGATCACAAGACTCGCACTGTTCGGTGTCTTCGCACTTGCCGCGCTTGGTAAGTTGCTGGACCGCGCCGGTTCTGAGAAGGCCGTCCGCGAGTTCGGCGCACCCGAGTCGTTGGCGAGGGGACTTGCCCTGGTGCTGCCGGTTGTCGAACTGATCATCGCGTTCGGATTGTTGTTCACAGCGACGTCGTGGTACGCCGCCGTCGCGGGACTTATTCTCTTGTTGATCTTCACCGGCGGTATGGCCTGGCAGATCGCGAAAGGCCGGGCGCCGGACTGTCATTGCTTTGGCCAGATACATAGCGAGAATTCGGTCGCTCGAAATGCGATATTCATCGGCCTGACGCTGTTGCTTGTTGCACAGGGCATCGGCGGTCAAGGACCGGCATTGGCCGCGACGGACGAGAGCGTCATACAGACAATTTTGCTACTGTGCCTGATCGTTTTGGCGATCGCGGCCCTGACCTATCTAAAGAAGTCCGTCGACAATCAATCCGAGATATTACGGCGGATAAACGTTCTCGAACTCGTTTCGCGGGAGGGTGTTGCGCTCGAGCGCGGTGACGCTGGAGATCCGCACGACGGTCTGCCCATTGGCGCCCCGTTTCCCGATTTCGATCTCCCGGATGTTTCGGGAAGGCGAGTTACGTTAAGGACGCTGATCGAGGGCGGGCGTCCCGTCCTGATCCTCTTCGTTAGTCCGACCTGTGAGCCATGTAAGGCGTTGCTGCCCGATCTCGAGCGATGGGAAGCCGAGCTCGCGGACCGTGTTTCGTTCATCCTCCTTAGTAGCGGCAGCGTTCAGGAGAACACAGGAAAGTTCGGGGTCTTTTCAGACGAGGTCGTGTTGCAGGAGAAGCGTGAGATCGCCGAGCTACTTTACGCGCGATGGACTCCGACGGCGGTTTTCGTACGCGGTGACGGGACGATCGGCAGTCATCCCGCGGCAGGCGATACCGCGATCCGAGAACTGGTCGATAGGATCAGACTCGAGCGTCCGCTGAAGCCAAATGCCTTCTTCGCGAACGGTACCAGTAACAACGGCCTGAAGCCGCCGAAGATCGGTGAAGCGGTTCCGGACTTCACGGTAACGGACCTTAGAGACCGTCGCATCACGGCGGACGAGTTTCGCGGCAACCGGACCCTTGCGGTGTTCTGGAGCCCGACGTGTCCGCATTGCAAAGCGATGATGGACGACTTGAAAGCGTGGGACATGACCCGAACCGAACGGGATCCGAACCTGATAGTTTTCTCTGACGGCGATCTCGACTTGCACGCCGATCTGGCTCTCACCTCACCGGTCGTCATTGACGCAGGGTATAAGACGGCGAGTTCGTTGGGGATGTACGGGACTCCATCCGCTGTACTCCTTGACGAGGAAGGAAGGTTCGCATCCGAGACCGCCCTCGGCGCTACCAACATCTGGGCACTGATCGGAAAAAGGAAATGAGACCGATCAGTTGGGAAGTGACAGCGACCGACGGCGAGGCACGCGCCGGCGTGCTAACGACAAGGCGTTCCGTTATCGAAACGCCGGTCTTCATGCCCGTCGGCACGCAGGGCGCGGTGAAGGGTATCCGCTTCGAATGGCTTGAGAACGAACTCGATGCCCGAATCATTCTCGGGAACACATACCATCTTTTCCTCCGACCGGGGACCGACATCATCCGCGAGCTTGGAGGCCTCCACCGATTCTCTTCGTGGCCACGATCCCTCCTGACCGACTCCGGTGGATTCCAGGTTTTCTCGCTTACCGACCTCAGAAAACTGACTGAAGAAGGTGTCGAGTTTCGCTCGCACATCGACGGAAGCCCGCGCTTTCTTTCGCCTGAGGTGTCGATGGAGATACAGGCGGCCCTGGGTTCCGAGATCGTGATGGTCTTCGATGAATGTCCGCCGGGCAATGCGGGTATTGATGAGACTAGGAAGAGTCTGGAGCTGACTGCTCGATGGGCAGCACGATCAAAGGCGCGCTTCGGCGAGTTGCAGGCAAGCGGTGCGGACACGGGATTCGTCGATTCGAGTTCCGGACTATCGGGCCGGCAGGCCTTGTTCGGCATCGTTCAGGGCGCCGGACATCTGGAACTGCGTCGCGAGAGTCTGGATCGGACGGTCGAGATAGGATTCGACGGCTACGCGATCGGAGGGCTGAGCGTCGGCGAGGAGAAATCTGTCATGTATGGCGTTCTCGAATACCTTGCTCCGCAGATGCCGGCGGACACGCCTCGATACTTGATGGGTGTAGGAACACCCGAAGACCTCGTCGAAGCCGTAGGTCGCGGCGTCGATATGTTCGATTGCGTTCTGCCTACGCGAAACGGACGGACGGGCGGAGCTTTCACCTCGCGCGGCAAGTTGAATATCAGGAACGCGAGGTTCGCAGCCGATCCGAATCCGATCGATCCGGAATGCAATTGTTCGGTATGCCGGCGATACTCGGCGGGTTATCTGCGTCACCTGTACAACGCCGGCGAGATGTCCGCGGCGACGCTCATCTCGCATCACAACCTGGCCTTCTTCCTTGACACAATGCGGGGTGTACGGCAATCTATCACATCCGGCACCTTCCCGAGATTCCGAAGAGAATTTCTCAACAAATTGCAGGAGAATAAAGAACCAAGCGTTTGATAAAGACTCTTTGCACGGTATATCATTGGGTTTTTCTTTCAGACGCAAAAAGTGATGAGTACTATTGTGTTATTTTTTCAGGACGCCGGTGGTGGTGGAAGTCTTATCTGGACGCTGCTGCCGTTCGTTTTTATCTTCGGTATTTTCTACTTCCTCGTGATCCTTCCCCAGAAAAAGCAGCGCCAACAACTCCAGGACATGATCTCGCAACTTAAGATCAACGACGAGGTCGTGACCAACGGTGGCGTGATAGGGAAGATCAAAGAGATCAAGGACACAAGTTTCATCATCCAAAGTGCCGAGAAGTCGTTTCTGGAGGTCGGCAAGCAGGCTGTCGTCGGGAAGAAAGCCGAAGAAGCAAATTAGTTCGTTGCTCGTGGTTGTTTGTTCGTTGGGTCCAGCGGCGCAGCCACCGAACAACCAACCACGATCAACGAACAACGAACCAAGCAATGAAGAACAATAGTTTGTGGATCAGGACAATCCTCATCATCGCCATCACCCTGGCGGGCGTTTACCTTGTATTCGGCCCGCGCAGAGTTCCGACATCGGCTGACTTCACGTGGGAGGGGATCAAGAACAATCTCGCCGAGAACATCAATCTCGGACTCGATCTCCGCGGCGGCTCGCACCTCGTGATGCGTGTAAAGACCGATGACTACCTGAAAACCCTGACCGAAAATAACGCTCAGGCGGCCCTTACGGCCGCCCAGGATGCGAAGCTTCCTGTTACCGGAAATTCACTGGTTGCCGAGAACGGTACTTACTCGATCACGTTACAGCTCAGTGATCCCACCCAGGCGCAGGCGGTGATCGACGAAGTGAAAAAGAAGGTCGACCTCGTCAACTGGACCGAGACCAACAATGGCGAGACCGTTACCTGGTCGCTGCCCTCAAATATCCAGACCGTACTCAAGGATCAGGCCGTCGAGCAGGCGCTCAAGATCATCGACAGTCGCATCAATGCTTTTGGTGTCAAAGAACCCACTCTACAGAGACACGGAGCACAGTCTGCCGGTCAGATCCTGCTGCAGATGCCGGGTGTTGACGATCCCGAACGCATCAAGAATCTAATCGGCGCCGAATCGAACCTTCAGCTTGTAAAAGTGGTGAGTCCGCCGAACCCGTCACCGGTACAAACATATCCGACTCGTGAAGCCGCGCTGCAGTCGCTTGGAGGAAACGTATCTGCGAACCGTCAGGTAGTACCGTATGCCGAAAGGGAAACGACGCCGACGACGCGAAATCAGAATGAGCCGCCGCCGAAGAAGTGGGTCGTTATCGAATACCCGCCTGTCATATCGGGAAGCGAACTCCGTGACGCTAACGCAGTCTCCCGCACGGGTAACGACAGCGATTACCAGATCTCATTCTCGTTGAAGCCGGCTGGGGCCCAGGCGTTTGGCGATTGGACCGGCAAGAATATCGGGAACTACATGGGCGTGTTCCTCAACGACGAGATAAAGTCGATCGCCTACATCAAATCGCAGATCTTCGATCAGGGCGAGATCTCGGGCCAGTTCACAAAGTCGACGGCCGACGACCTTGCGCTGACACTGCGTTCCGGTGCACTCCCTGCGAAGATCGAATATCAGGAAGAGCGGACCGTCGGACCGAGCCTCGGTGCCGACTCTATTCGTGCCGGTGTCGCAGCGTCGCTCGCCGGACTGATCTTCATCGTGATCTTCATGCTGATCTACTATCGCGGTTCGGGTGTGAACGCGGTGATCGCCTTGATCCTGAATTTGCTGCTGACGCTCGCGGCATTGATCATGATCGACTCGACTTTGACACTTCCGGGAATCGCGGGACTCATCCTCGGTATCGGTATGGCGGTCGACTCGAACGTGCTCATCTTCGAGCGAATGCGAGAGGAGCTTCGGGCGGGACACAATGTTTCGACGGCCGTCAGCATCGGCTTCGATCGTGCGTTTATTACTATCATAGATACGCACGTGACCACGATCATCTCGGCTGTGATCCTCTATATGTACGGATCCGGACCTATTCGTGGTTTTGCCGTGACCCTTATCCTGGGTCTTTTGATCAATCTGTTCTCGGCGGTGTTTGTATCGCGAACGATTTTCATGTGGCTGCTGCAGCGCAATCCGAATCTGCAGAAGCTGAGTATTTAGAGTAATGTTTCAATTCTTTACCAAAATAAACGTCGATTGGATGGGTTTGCGAAAGCCGCTGATCGCGATTTCGATCCTCGTGCTTCTTGCGGGTTTGATATCCGCTATCGGGCGACAGTTTACGCCCGGTGGAACGGACGCGTTCAATCTTGGCGTCGACTTTCAGGGCGGCACGGTCGTCACCGCAAAGTTCAGGCAGAAGCCCGAGACGGACGCGATCCGATCGGCTCTCGAGGGTGTCGGCATCAATGAGGCGATCATTCAGGATTCGACCGATAAGCAGGACGAAGTGCTGATCAAGGTCCCGAACCTCGGAGCACGTCCCGAAGTTTGTCCGAATGTGGACGAGGCCGGCCGGTGCTACGTAAAGAGCGCACTTGATACATTTGGTAAAGAAGCCGAAGGTGCGACCCAGTTGCAGGATGATCAGAATGCCGCGTACAAGATCGTCGGTACTGATGCGGTAGGACCGGTTGCCGGTGCACAGCTTCGCAATCAGGCCGTGATCGCGACCCTACTCGGGTTGGTGGGAATTCTGCTCTTTATCGCATTCCGATACGATTGGACCTACGCTGCCGGCGCGGTCATAGCCGTGTTCCACGATGTTCTGATCACGCTCGCTTTCTTCTCGGTGTTTCAATGGGAAGTCAGTCTTACGGTGCTCGCATCACTGCTCTCCCTTGTCGGATTCTCGGTGAACGACTCGATCGTTATCTTCGACCGTATTCGGGAGAACCTGACGCTTCATCGTGATCGTCCGCTTTACCAACTCACGAACGACTCCATCAACCAGACCATGTCGCGCACGATCGTGACGAATGGACTCGTCTTCCTTTCGGTGCTCGCGCTGGTTCTGTTTGGTGGCGAAGTGCTACGCGGTTTCTCGCTTGCGCTCTTCGTCGGATCGATCACCGGAACATACTCGACGATCGCTATCGCAAGTCCGATCGCCATCTGGTGGCAGGACAAACTCGGAGCGGCAAAGGTGAAGGAAGTGCAGGTCGCATCGCCCTCCGGACAGAAGATGGCATCGGCTTCGCGCCGGTCTGTAACTCGGCGTCCCGTGACACGGTAAAGTTTCGGTTAAACCTAGAGCGTAAGCTGATTTATTCTTGACTTTCACAAGGCGAGAAACTAGTATTCTTAACGTTGCTGGTCAATTAAATATTTGAGTCTGCTTTTTTCCGTTGGTCTTTTTTTGGAAAGCGGGAGGTTGTGGAGTTTATTTTGCATTGCCCGGCAAAGTTCTTTTTGCCCCGCACTTAATGGACGACTCCATACACTCAAGAAGAAAAGCAAACCGAACGGTGTGATCATTGCCGCAATTACAATGATTACAACGTGCAGATTGGGATTTATCATCCAATGCAGTACCAAAGTTTCGTGACCCTTGACCTTGTTTGGCACCGGAATATAGGGAGGAATTTATGTTAGACCAACTTGTTGAATCGAAAAGCCACGCAGCCGAGGATACAAAGCGCAGCGGTTTTCTGCTGACGACTTTCATCATCATGGTAACCGTGCTGATGAGTGCCTGGCTGTACAGCTTATTCGCCAAAGATTTTGCGATGGGCAGCGATGAGTTGTCGCTGGAGACGCTCGTGGCGCCGCCGATCATCGAGGACGCCCCGGAACCGGAGCCTGAAAAGCAGCCAGAGAAGCAGAAGGATCCGAACGTCGATGTTCGTAAAGAGATCATCGCGAGCATGACCGAAACGCCGCCTAAGATTCCGGACAAGCCAAGCGTCGTGAAGTCGGATATTCCGCCTCGGGATCCGAACAAGTACACCGTCAAGGGTGATATCAATTTCAGTGCAGCGAACGCACCTCCGCCGGATTACCGCGGACCCGTGAATACGGGTGGCACGGGTAGCGATAGTGGAGCTACTGGTGGCGGCGGTGAAGCCGAGACCGGTGGCGGCGTTCCGCCTCCGCCTCCGCCAGCCGCACCAAAAGTTCCCAAGCAGATCTCGGGTGGTGTGCTGAACGGTAAGGCAACCAGCCTTCCGAAGCCGCCATACCCCCCGGCAGCGCGTGCTGTTCGCGCGAGTGGTGCGGTCAGTGTTCAGGTTCTCATTGATGAGAACGGCAACGTTGTATCCGCCAGCGCCGTCAGCGGTCATCCGCTGCTGCGTGCGGCCGCCGTCCAGGCAGCTCGAGGTGCCAAGTTCAGCCCGACCAAACTCTCCGGACAAGCCGTAAAGGTTTCGGGCGTGATCACATATAACTTCGTTCCGTAATCAGCGGACGCTATCGAAAGCGGCTCACGCGGCCGCTTTCGATGTATATATCAAACAGCAATCATAAAATTCTTTTGATTTCTTTGGAGGAAAAATCATGACATTTGTTGCAGACCTGTTTGCTACAGGTTCAATGGACGCGTTTCTGCTGTTCGCTGAAGGCGGAACGAAGATCTCGTTCGGTATTTATGACATCGCGAAGAGCTTGACGATACCGGGTTGGATCGTTATCGCATTGCTTCTCGTACAGTCGGTCTACATGATCGCCGTCGGTATCGAGCGTTGGCTTACCTATAACAAGGCCAGACAGCAGTCGCGTCAATACGCGCCGAAAGTCGCAATGGCGCTCAAGAACAGCAACATCGATGAAGCTATCAGCATCAGCGACAAGCACAAAGATTCACACCTCGCGATGGTTGTGTCGTCGGGTCTGAAAGAGTTCGCCGCTCATCAGGGCAACACGGATATCTCGGCCGATGAAATGGAAGCTTCGAAGCGCGCTCTTGACCGGGCGATCGCAGTCAAGACTGCTGAGCTGAAGCGTGGTCTCGCAGGTCTCGCGACCGTCGGTTCGACCGCACCGTTCGTCGGACTGTTCGGAACCGTTGTGGGTATCATCGGTGCGTTCGTTGCACTCGCCCAGGCTGAGAACGCCGGTATCGGCGCCGTTGGTGCCGCTATCGCAGAAGCTCTTGTTGCAACCGCCTTCGGTATCGCCGTGGCAGTTCCGGCAGTGTGGCTGTTCAATTATTTCACGAACAAAGTGGCGAGCTTTGGTGTCGAAATGGAGAACTCGGCCTCGGAGCTTGTTGACTACTTCAT
>CAMLKY010000065.1 GCA_946480545.1 uncultured Acidobacteriota bacterium | reverse complement strand
CGATGGTCGAGTCGGTTCGATCTTCAGACCAAATCTGCGAGCGAGGGCGTAGCCGTAATCGGTCGCACCGATCTTGGCGAATGACAATCCGCCGGTAGCAACGACGACGCTTGTACATCTGACCTCGCCGAAGGTGGTCGTTAGTCGGAAGGCATCATCAACTACAACATCTAAGACTGATGAATTAGTCCGAATGCGCACGCCGGCACCATCGCACTCGTGGAGCAGCAGCTCGACGATCTGTTTCGAGCTCTCACGACAGAACAGTTGGCCGAGCTTTTTTTCGTAGTAGGGGATCCGATGGCGACGCACCAGGCGGACGAAATCTTCGGGCGTGTATCCGGCAAGTGCGGACTTGCAGAAATGCGGATTCCGCGAAACGAAATTCTCGGCCGTCGTTCCGGTATTCGTGAAGTTGCAGCGGCCACCGCCCGAGATTATGATCTTTCGCCCGACATTGGCATTGCGCTCGATGACAAGGACTTTTCGTCCGCGCTTGCCAGCCTCGATCGCGCAAAACAAACCCGCAGCACCGCCGCCGACAATGACTACATCGAATTTCAAAGCTGGTTAATTTGCGGCAAGATAACGTTCCTTCAAGATTCTGAGGTGATGCTCGATGTGTCCCGCCATTATGTAGACGAGTGCGCGAGCCGAGATCTTTGCGTTGTTCGCGGTGCCTACCCGAGCCCACGCCTCCGGCGTCATATTCGAAAAGAAGATCATGTTCGCCCGCCGGAGCAGCGAAAACTCCTCGAGCAGCTCCGCAAAACTTCGCTCGTTCGAATTGGCATTTTCGATGTATCCATCCTGTTCAAAGCCCTCGATCGGGGTTTGATCGTCCCGCGAGATTCGCAATAACCGGTATGCGAACATCCGCTCGCCATCGATCAGATGACCGAGCAACTGCTTGATGCTCCATTTGCCGTCTGCATAGGCATATGTGCCGCGGTCTTCGGGAAGCGCCGTTAGCACGTCTTGCAGCCGGGTCGGCTGGGATCCGAGCGTATCGATTATGTCGTCGTTCTCGACAAGCGAAATGTAATTCTCGTAATACGGGTCATACTCGCTTTTCTCCGGTCGGTTCATGCTCCTGATTCTAACAAACCTGGTCAATGACGCACGTCGCCCGTCGAACGGATTGGGCGATCCTTGCATCAAACCCGTTTTGCCGCATAATTCAAGACAGAAAACTAACAGTTAGGAGCAGGGATGGAGATGAAAAAGATTTCGTATCTTGCAGTGTTGTTTGCATTGGTTGCCGTCGCTTACTTCGGTGATTCGGCTGGGGCCGAAAACCAGACGTTCGCCGATCGATTTTCTAGCGACAAGAAATTTGTCGGTGAGTCCGGTGCCTACAATTTCGATAAGGCTCACAGCTTTATTGGCTTCAAGGTCAAGCATATGGGGCTTATTGAAGTGCCCGGGTTTTTCCGCGACTTTACGGGTACGGTTAATTTCGATTCGAAGGATGTGTCGAAGTCGTCCGTCGAATTCAAGGCCATGGTGACCAGTGTCGACACCGGAGTAGCCGGCCGCGATGCGCACCTCCGGCGGGCCGACTTTTTTGAAGTCGAGAAATATCCCGAGATGACCTTTAAGAGCACGCGCGTTGAAAAGAAAGGGAACGGCTGGGTCGTCACTGGTGATCTGACGATGAAGGGTGTCACGAAGTCGGTTTCGATCCCGTTTAATATTGCCGGCTGGGTGCCAGCTACCGAGCGCTCAACGACACGGATGGGGATAACCGGCGAGACTACTATCAACCGCCGCGACTTCGGTGTGAACTTCGGAAACACGCTGGCGAATGGAGTCGCCCAGATCGGGGACGATGTGAAAGTAGTGCTCCAGATCGAAGCGACCAGACCGAGACCCGAAGCGCCGAAAGGTGAGTAGGACAGTGTGTCTGAGATTTGAAATTTGAAATCTGAATCGAAAGAGCGGATGAGAAATCATCCGCTCTTTCATCATTCACGTATCACTTCTTCTCGCCCGCTTCCGTGAACGAGATGTCGTAGATCGCATAATCCTGCCAATTCTTGAAATCGAAGTGCCACCACTCGTTTGGATTGACGGTGAAGCCTTCCTCTTCCATTAGTCTGCGGAGCATGTCACGACTTGCTCGCTCACTTTCCGTTCCGCCTTTGTAGTCGGGTGAGGCACGTTCCGTGAATTCGTCGTAGCCCGATGGCATGTCGATTAGCTTTCCAGTTTTAAGATCGTAAATGCTCAGGTCGACGGCGCACCCTCGGTTATGTTTCGATCCCTTTGCCGGGTCGGCCACGAACTTACGCTTCTCTTCAGGAACGACATCCCAGAATAGTTTGGTGATCGACCATGGACGGTAGCCATCGAATATCACCAGACCAAGACCGCGCTCGCGCAGCTTTCGATGCACGCGTACAACAGCTTTCGCAGCCGGCTTCTGAAGAAACGCTCGCGCCTCCGGATACACCGGGCGTCCCACAAAGTTATCGGCCGTCGCGTACCTGATGTCTAGTTTTATGGTGTTATCGAGAGTGATGAGTTCGACCAAGTTTGCCTCGCGCTTGTTGCTTTCTTTAGGCGGCGCCACCTGCGCGGTGAGGCCGGAAATCAGGATAAGGCAAAGCAGCGGAACGGTAAACGAAAGAATGGGTCTTCTCATGTTAAAGCGAAACTTATCTGGGAAAATTTGAATATGTCACACGTGCAGGGCTATCTTTTACTCGATGGAGCAGCAATCGAACCCAAAATCCTGTCCTGCCCGACGGTGGGCAAAACGAGCAGGCATCATTGCGTTCCTGTTCTTCCTGGGAAAAGGATTGATCTGGCTTGGCCTTCTCGCCGCAGGAGCATACTACGCGCTTAACTAGCTACTGATTCTTTTTCTTCTTCTCGACCTTCTCTTCGACGACCGGCTCCGAATCCTCATCGACCGCGATCACGTCCGTACCGTATTTCTGATAATTCTTAAACCGGATCACATTCCGGCTTTCGAACCGCTTGTCACCGCTCTGCACTATCCCTCGAAAATCGGAAACGATCGGAAGAAGATATTTTTCGCCCGCGATTTCGACCATGTCGTAATCGATCGACTTGGTAACAGCTTTCACGGGGAACGTCGGTGCGATATCCGTCAGCTTATAATCGATCCGCAGAACGCGATGAGACTCGCGATCGATCCACAACCTGCCCTGCTCACCTGCCGGCGACGACCGGAAGACGGGACCCTTCAGACCGACTCCTCCATCCTTGTTGTTCTCGATGTTGATCGTGTATTCGTACACGAGCGTTCGGCGACCGCGGATGACATCGGTCGTGAGCAGCTCAAAACGCGTCTTGCTTTCTGGTTTGAAGATCTTTGCCAGGTCCTCGACAAACTCACCGCCGGAGGTCGCTCCGTCAAGTCCACTGTAGCTCGCCGCAGTCACTGAATCCTGGACCGGTGCACCGTTCTTGGCCAGCACCCGGTATTGTTCGCCTTTATCCGTACTGTAACTAACCGCGATGACCAGATTGTCATATGGCCGCCAATTACCAGTTCCGGCATAAGCTTCCGAGCGGGTAATGAGCTGCTTAACGACAAAATCCGGCATTTCTTCGACAGTCTCGAGCGCTCGGGCCCGGGCCTTCTCGATAAATCCGGCGGTCTCATCCGCAGTGGGCAGTCTGGAGGCCTCCGGATTCTGACGCCGGCGCTCCGCTTCCTCGAGAGCACGTTTCAATTCTTCGTCATTTGCCCCTTTTGATCGGGTCAGTCCACGCACTCCGTCTGTAAGCACGAACGCGATGCCGCGACGACGCAGCGCATCGATAACGTCGGCCTTCGCCGCGGGATTCTTCTGAAGTCCGTAGAGCATCTTCACATACTCGCTCTGGGTCAGAGGCCGGTCCTGTGAAAATAGCGAGATTTGGAAAGCCAGAATTATTGCAACGGCGAGCGCAGTTCTCATTGTTATTGAAAGATGCTGTCTGAAAGTCGGACGTTGTAATCTTGCCACAAATGCAAAAAACGGGAAGCTCCGAAGACCTTCCCGTTCAGTAAAATAACGAATGAAGACGAAAACTAATTAACCCATTCTTCTTCGTAATTTAATTGCCAATGCCTGATCACCCACTTCTGGGCTGCATCCATTGCGACCTGCTTCCATTTCTTGATGTTCTCAGAAATGCTCAGGGCAGCCAGTGGCTTACTGGGATCGCGTTCGACCCGGATTACCTGGGCCGAAACCTCGATGATCGGCTTATCTTCTTCAAGGATCTTTAACCTGACCTCGCTTCCGACTGGCGGCAACTGCTCGAGATTCACCAAAGTGCTCGTTTCACCAACGTTCTCCGTGATTCCGTCGACGCTGATCCGTTTACCGCTTTCCCCATCAACCCAGCTCGCTTTAACCGGCATATTCGCAAGAATGCGATGATGCATCGGCGCCTTGTACGATGATGCAGAATAATCTACCTGCGCCATAAATCCCCCCTTTTTCGTTTTTCAAAGTAAGCGTCACGCCGGATTTTTGGTAAATTCTGCGAAACGCCCGACCAATTTAGATGAATCTTACAAAAAAGTCAAGTTTCAACCAAAGAGCCGCAAATCATTGGTTTCCAACGATTTTGTTGGCTTGGATTTTATGGTCTGGACCGGGGTGGTTCAGTCGGCCAGGTGACACACATCCCGCAAGTCGGAGGGGTGTTACGAGACTGTTGCTTCGATATGGAGCTGACTGGCGATTCAACGCGGAGAAGCGATATTATCCATCTTCGGAAATCCGGGCGCTGATGCCCCAAACCTGGATTGTTTCTATCGATTATCGCGGAACTGAAGTTGCCTAAAATGAGTGACCCTGTAAAGCCCTTTTCGCAGCTATAGTTCGAGCGTTCTCTCCGGTCAACTTGTGAAATTTGTAAGGGTTGAAAACGCAATACTTAATTTATCCAAGGCGGACAATTCGGGATCATGATGTTTCGGATCGGGCGGCTGTATGCCTGAGAGTCAATCCGAAAAGCAAGATAAATATCCAAAATTCAAAATTTTGGTCTGATCATTTTTTGACACTAGCAATCTTTTGAAACTCAAATCGAGGTCAACAAAACCAATGACTAAAAACCTTTCGACAAGAATTTTGACTTTCCTCGCACTGAGCCTCGTTCTCAGCATCGCGCAGGTTATCGCCCAGTCCACGACGACCGGCGGTATCAACGGAACTGTGACCGATCCACAAGGTCGCGCGGTTCCCAATGCTTCGCTGACCGTGACGAACATCGGCACGAACGCCGTGGTGACTGCCACGGCCGACGAGAATGGCGGCTATCGTGTCACGAATCTTCAGCCCGGTTTGTACAAGATCGAAACAACGGTTAGCGGCTTTGCTCCCGCCCTCGCCGACAACATAACCGTCGAGGTCGGGCGCTCGACGCCGGTGGACATTCCACTCAGCGTCGGCACGGCTGTCGCCGAGGTCAATGTCACCGCCGAAGCTCCGGTTATCAATACGACTGACAACGCTAACGCTATCAACATCAACCAGACGTCGATCAACGAGCTCCCCATCAACGGCCGCCGCTGGTCGGAATTCGCATTGCTGACGCCCAGCACTGTTCCCGATGGAACATTCGGTTTGATCAGCTTCCGTGGTATTTCGGGTCTGCTGAACAACAACACGATCGACGGCGGCGACAACAACCAGGCGTTTTTCTCGGAAGAGCGCGGCCGTACTCGTATCAACTACGTTATCAGTCAGGCGTCGATCCGCGAGTTTCAGGTAAATACCTCGAACTACTCTGCAGAATACGGTCGTTCAGCCGGCGGCGTCGTCAATGCCGTCACCAAGAGCGGTACGAACGATCTGCACGGCGATCTCTTTTACTACAACCGCAACGGCGGAAACGGTGCTCGCAACCCGCTTTCATTTTTGCCGGTGCTGCTTCCCGGCGGCGGTTCGACACTGGTCGGCGTAAAGCCCAGAGACGTTCGTCAGCAGTGGGGCGCGGCGGTTGGTGGTCCGATAGTGAAAGATCGGCTCTTCTTCTTCTTCAGCTACGACCAGCAGGCCCGCGATTTTCCTGGCAGCGCAACATTCAGCGACCAGAATTTCCTGAATACAGTTAACCGCACGCTGCTGAACACCCGCGGTTTGACCAACACTCAGATCGACAGCACGATCGGATTCCTCGCTTCGGTGGCCGGCGAGAATCCCCGAAAAGGCGACCAGATCATCTTTCTGCCGAAGATCGACTGGATCATCAACGATCAGAACACCTTCAACATCAGCTATAACCGCATGCGTTGGGAATCGCCGAACGGCGTTCAGACCGCGCCGGTGGTTCAGAGAGGACGCTCGAACTGGGGCGACGATTATGTCTCGGTCGATTCGGTGAACGCGAAGCTGCAGTCTTCGATCTCGTCGAACGTCCTGAATGAGCTGCGTTTTCAGTACAGCCGCGACTTTGAACGGCAATTCAGCTCAGAGCCGCTGCCGGGCGAACCGATGACCGCACTCGGTGGAACCCGCTCGCCGGGCGTTTCGATCACCGGTGGATTCGAATTTGGAACCCCGAACTTCCTCGATCGCAACTCGTTCCCCAACGAGCGTCGCATCCAGATCGCCAATACAACGACTTGGATCAAGGGACGCCATACGGTCAAATTCGGCGGCGACGTCAATCGTGTGACCGACGAGATCGAGAACCTTTTCCGGGGTGCCGGCAGTTACTCGTACTCGAACATCAACGATTTCATCGTCGACTACGTCAACTTCATCTCAGGGCTTCCGCCGACGACTCAGTGTGCGTCGACGACCCGCCTTGCAGGTAAGTGCTACTCGGGCCAGTTCCAGCAGGGTCTCGGTTTAGCCGGTCTGGACCTCAAGACGACGGACTACAACTTCTTCGTGCAGGATGATTTCCGTGTGACGCCGAGGCTCACTTTCAATATCGGTCTTCGATACGAGTTCATCGATATGCCGAGCCCGCAGCTTCCGAGCAACAGCACTCAGGTCATTCCTTACGACGGACGGACACTTGCCGAAGCTACTTCGACGATACCGACCGACAACGATAACTTTGGTCCGCGACTCGGCTTTGCCTACGACCTGTTCGGAAATGGCAAAACGAGCATCCGCGGCGGATATGGAATCTACTACGGACGTATTCAGAGCTCAACGATCTACAATGCGCTGATCAACACGGGTCATCCCGGAGGTCAGGCACAGATCGCTCTCTCGGCTACCGACGCCGGCTCTCCGATATTCCCGAATGTGCTTCCCGCGTCGGCGGTCGGAACGGTCGGAACCGCTGTCCAGTTCTTTGACCGGAACTTCGAGGCTCCGGAGATTCATCAGTACGATTTCATCTTTGAACACCAGTTCATGCGAAACACGTCCTTCTCAGTCTCGTATGTCGGAAGCCGCGGACTCAGCCTTCCCACGTTCTTCGACCTGAACAACGTTCCGTGTTCGCAGTTGCCGACGCCGTTCCCGTCAGGCGTTTGCCCGACAGGCGTTAATACCACGTTTACGTTCGTAAATGGCCCGCTCAACGGACAGACCGTTACACTGCCGCAGTACAATCGCCTCCCAAGCATTGGAAACCAGGCACGTACTCGCATCCAGAGCACGGTCGATTCGGAGTACAACGCGCTCATCTTCCAGGTGAACCGCCGGTTTACCGACGGGCTTCAGTTCCAGGCGAGTTACACGCTCTCGAAATCGACTGACCTGAACCAGAATTCGGCGACCTTCACCCAGACGAACAGCCCGTACGACATTTTGAATGTCGGGCTCGATCAGGGACCGAGCAACTTCGACCGTCGTCATAAGTTTGTCGGAAGTCTTGTTTGGGCACCGACGATCTACAAGGGCGGAGACAATTCATTCTGGAACCATGTCCTGAACGGCTGGTCCTTCTCGCCGATCTTTACCTACTATTCGGGTTCGCCGTACAGCGGCATCGTTTCGGGCACGAGCTTGAACCGAAGCTTCGGTGCGAACCATGTTCCGATCCTCGGCAGAAACACCTTTAGGCTTCCTGCCCTGATCAACCTCGATGCTCGCCTGTCGAAGCGTTTCCGGATCAATGAGACGATGGCTCTCGAGCTTCTCGCCGAAGCTTTCAATATCCCGAACCGGACACACGTGTTCCAGGTCGAGAACGTCATGTATCAGCGTGCAGGCAACT
>CAMLKY010000064.1 GCA_946480545.1 uncultured Acidobacteriota bacterium | reverse complement strand
TTCTCCAGTACGCCAACCGCGAGCGCGAGTGCGCGGCGTCCGTCTTCGCCTGTCACGGCAGGTTCTGCATCGTCCCGGATCGAGTTAAGGAACGCTTCGATCTCGGCCTTGAGCGGCTCGACGTCGTTTATCTCGAGACGATCGATCGAGATCCCCAGCAGCGGATGAGCGGCGTCAGGATCTAGTGACGTCAGCGACGCGAACTTTGTGGCGTAGTCGAGCACGACATACGCATTCGTCTGATAGAAGCGCGTCTTACGGATCTTCTCGGTGCCGATCCGCGACGCGGTTATGTTCGCAACGGCCCCGTTTTCAAATTCTATTCTTGCGTTAGCCGCATCGACTTTATCCGAGATGACCGGTATCCCGACGGCGTGGATCGCCGACACTGCCACATCTTCTCCAACCAGCCACTGCACGGCATCGAGATCGTGGATCATCACATCCAGGACCACGTCAACGTCGAGCGACCTGTTTGGGAAAGGCGACACGCGGTGTATCTCGAAATAGAGTGGTCCCGTGACGTGCGGCCTGAGTGCGACCATGGCCGGATTGAACCGCTCCAACTGTCCGACCATCAATTTCGCCCCTGATTTTTTCGCCGCGGATATCATCCGGTCCGCCTCGTGCAACGTCAACGCTATCGGTTTTTCGACCAGGACGTGAATACCGCGTTCAAGAAAAGCTACGGCGATCTGGCAGTGGGTTTCAGTGGGCGTCGCGATCGATACCGCGTCCACGTCGTCCAGAAGATCCTGCCAGTCGGTTACGACACGAGAACAAGCGTTGTCATCGGCCACCCGCGTCGCGATATCGTGATCGATGTCGCATACTGCCACCAGTGAGACCTGACCGTCGCGAGCCAGCTCGGCGTAATTTCGGGCGTGATGCCGGCCGAGACTTCCGACGCCGATCGCGGCCACGCGAAGCTTGCTGTTATCCGATCGAGGTACGCCAAATTCGTTCATTTTCCAGATTTGAACCGGTAAAAGGATTCGGTGATACTCTACATTCTCACTGAACCTTCGGTAGATGACAAAGACAAAGGCGGTATTCGGAAACCTGACCGCGCCACTTTCCGGGCTCGTCGGGATAGTTGTCTTATTTTTCGCGGGGTTGTCCCTCCCACTAGTGGGACCGGACGAGCCGCGGTACTCACAGGTTGCTCGTGAGATGTTCGAGCGCGGCGATTGGATCACGCCTACGCTAGGCGGTTTCCACTGGTTCGAAAAACCGGCGTTGCTTTACTGGCTGCAGATCGCATCGTATCACCTGTTCGGAGTTTCCGAATTTGCAGCTCGTTTCGGGTCCGCGCTATTCGGCATCGGAACCGTGGCGTCTCTTGGTCTGCTCGGCTATCACCTGCAGAAGAAGGGTGATGCAGGCCACGGGTTTACGCTTTGGATAACCGTGATCGCCGCCACGACCGTGGGCATCATCGCATTCGCTCACGGTGCAAGCTTCGACATAATCCTCACGTTTCCGATGACCGGGGCGATGGTGAGTTTTTATATCTATGAGTCGGGTCGGCGTCGTCTGCCACTGGTTCTCTTCTATGTCTTTGTCGGATTGGCGATCCTCGCGAAGGGCCTGGTCGGCATCGTCTTCCCATTCGCGATCGTGGCCTTCTATTACCTGCTGATCCGGCGACGGCCGCCGATCGAATTGCTGATCAGCTCAATTTGGGGCACCGCGATCGCGGCATTGATCGCCGCAACGTGGTACCTGCCGATGTACATGCGTCACGGGTACGAGTTCATTGACCAGTTCTTCATCCAGCATCACTTTCAACGCTATACCTCGAACAAGTATCTTCATCCGCAGCCGTTCCATTTTTTCTTTTGGGTGCTCCCGCTGATGATGATCCCATGGACGCCGTTTTTTCTCGTCGCCTTATGGAAGTTCGGACGAGGCGTCTTTGATCGTTTCAAGGGGCAGTCCAAGTACGGGGCGAAAGACTCCGTGTCGTATTTCGCATTCGCCTGGATGGCAGTACCCGTCGTTTTCTTTTCATTCTCCGGCTCAAAGCTTCCGGGTTACATTCTGCCCGCCGTTCCAGCGGCCATTATCCTGACGGCTCTGGTCGTGCGTGACCTCGCGGAGACGAGTCGGCGATGGAGCTTTGTCGGACGGGCTCTGGCAATTGCCACGTACATGATCGTACTGCTCGGCACGGTCTTCTTCGCACGACCGTTCGCTGAGGCAGATTCGGTCAAGGCACACTTCGAGGAAGCTGAACGACGGGGCCTCGCCGATGTTCCGGTGCTAATGCTCCACGGGGTTTCGCATAATGCCGAGTTTTACGCGCCGGGCCGGATACTGCGCGACGCTGAAGGAAAGCAAAAGAGGTTGTTCGGACCGCCTGAAGTAATCCGCGAGGCACGGGCAATGCACCGCAAATCGGTGCTTGTGCTGACGCCTGCGGAGTGGTCGCACCAGCTTACGCAAAGTCCGCATCTGAATTCGGAGATCCTCAAGGACAACGGAGAATGGACACTGGTTTGGGTTGAGCTTTCGGAGCCCTAATTCGCCGAAGCCCGACGGACACGATCCATTATTGCCGCACCGATCCCCGACTCATCGACGCGTTCACAGAATATTCGATCGACCCCCGCATGGTCGCATTCCCTAAAGAACGCAAATAGGGAGCGAGCGTAATCATTCTTTGTCGAACAGACTCGACTCAAGCGAAAATTATCGCCGCGTTCGCTGATCCCGATGTAAGCGTCGTTTGAAACATCGGTGAGTTCCTCGCCCGTGCCTAGGAGGATAACCTCGGCACGCGGTGAGTAATGTTTGTGTTTGAGCCCTGGGCTACGCGGCGAATCGATGTTCGTAACCTGCTCTTCGATCGCATCCGGCACGACCCCACGCAGTTCGTCCAAAGACACGGCTCCTCTCCTCAGTAGCACCGGCGCGTCAGCAGTGCAATCGACAACAGTAGATTCGATGCCGATATCCGTCACCGGTCCCTGGAGTATGCAATTGACCCGCGTGTTCAGGTCTTCGAACACAGCTTCCCACGTCGTCGGACTAGGTCTCCCGGATATATTTGCCGAGGGGGCGACGACAGGCCGCGCACAGGCGATCAGAAACCGGCGCGCCACATCATTCGCCGGCATTCGAACGCCGATCGAATTCAAGCCGGCGGTGGCGATTGATGGGACTGCGTCTGATTTCGGCAGCACGATGGTCAGCGGTCCGGGGAAGAATCTGTTGATCAGCTTTCTTGCATGATCCGGCACCCGTTCGGCGATCTGTTCGAGCATTTCCAGTTCGCCGATATGGGCTATCAAGGGATTATCGGCAGGCCGTTGCTTGGCTTCGAAAACGCGCCGGATGGCGTCTTCATTGAACACATCGGCCCCGAGGCCGTAAACGGTCTCGGTCGGAAATGCGACGATGCCGCCGGTATGTATGATTTCGGCGGCCTCGTCGATGGAGCGAGTCAGGATGGTTTGCACTGATGCTAATTAACCTTCCGCTTCCCGATTGATAGCGGCGTCGCCACCAACTCGGGCAGCCGCTCTTCCCAGAAGCAGCAGAACGACGACGGCCACAAGAGTGGCGAGAATCGCATAAGTGTAAAGACCCGCGAGGCTATCGTCCTCACCAAGCACCGACTTCATTGTCTGCTTGATCGCGTCATTCCACGCCAGCGCGCAAACAAGACCAAGGGCCGCCCCGGCCAATGTGATCATCGATTGGATTATCGCTCTCGACTGCTCAATCGTTTTCGCCATAGCTTCCTCCGAACTGTCAGAATAGATTTACGGATTCCATTTAAGCGAATCGTGCCGTAATGTCAATTTTTGCGTGCCGATATTGCGAAGTGTTAGATTTTTTACATGGCCGACCTTAAGGAAAAACTTAAACTATTGCCGATCGCCGCGGGAATCTACCTGCACAAGAACGCGGACGGCAAGATCCTGTATGTCGGCAAGGCGAAGAATCTGCGAAACAGGGTCCGGCAATATTTCCAGTCGAGCCGCAATCAGGACGCAAAAACTCGCCGGCTCGTGCGGTCGATCGCTGACTTCGAATTTATCGTTGTCGACAACGAGGTCGAAGCACTCGTCCTCGAGTCGAACCTGATCAAGAAGCACAAGCCGAGATTCAACGTCCTTTTGAAAGACGATAAGTCTTATCCGCACCTAAAACTGACCAACGAGCCGTTTCCGAAGGTCGTAGTTACGCGAAGGATCGAACGCGACGGGGCCAATTACTATGGACCGTTTCTCCCCGCCGCACTCGCGCGGAAGACTCTCAATCTGGTCAATCGCGCATTCCAACTCCGGACGTGCGAAATCGACATCGACGGCAAGCTTCCACGCCCGTGTCTCGAATACCACCTGAAGCGATGCCTCGGCCCGTGCGTGAAAGGACTATGCACTCAGGACGAGTATCAGGAGGCGGCCCGCGACGTAAAGGTGCTGCTCGAAGGGAAAAACAAAGAACTGGCGAAGGACCTCGAACGCCGGATGTGGAAGTATTCCGACGAGGGAAAATTCGAGATAGCGGCGCGTTATCGCGACCTGCATCGCACCGTTATCGCACTTGGTGAGCAGCAGAAGATGGCCACGACCGCCGATCGCGACGTTGATATCTTCGGCTTCTATCGCGAGGGACCACGGCTCGCACTGCAGCTTTTCACGATGCGCGAGGGGCGAATCGTCGGCCGGAGGGAGTTTTTCTGGGAAGATCTTTCGGAAGAGACCTTCGACGCTTCGGAATTTCTCGGCGAAGTATTAGCGCAGTATTATTCGACCGATTATGTCCCGCTCGAGATCCACGTTCCGAACGATTTCGACGATCGTGAAACCCTCGAGCGAGCTCTCACATTACGGCGCGGCCGACGTGTTCGTATCTTCGATCCGAAGCGCGGCGAGAAGCGCGATCTCGTCCACCTGGTCGAGACGAACGCAAAGATCGCGTTCGAACAGCGGTTCCGCGTCCTCAAACCCGACAGCGAGAAAGTCCTCGCCGAGCTGCAGGAGATACTCGAGCTTTCATACTTTCCCGAGCGGATCGAATCGTTCGATATCTCGAACATCTCCGGATCGGAGAACGTCGCGGGGATCGTTGTTTTTGAGAATGGAAAACCGGCGCGCGCCGAGTACCGCCGGTTCATCATCAAGACGGTAGAGGGCTCGAACGATTTTGCCTCGATGCACGAAGCCGTCTTCCGCCGTTACAAACGTCTGCTCGCCGAAGAAAAACCATTGCCCCAGGTGGTCTTCATCGACGGAGGTAAAGGACAACTCTCGGCTGCCGCCGCGGCCATGCAAGCGCTCGACCTCGAGGCGATCATGCTTGTCGGACTCGTAAAGCCGCCAAAGCGTCATAGCGAGATCTCCCACCTGCTGATCCACGGTCGGGAGAACGAACCGATTCCTTTCGATCGAAACTCGCTCGCGTTCCGGCTGATCCTGCAGATACGTGAAGAGACGCACAAAACCGCGGTGCAGTTTCATCGGAAGCGGCGCGAGAAGCGCGATTTTACTTCGGAGCTTTCAGAGATACCTGGTATCGGCGATAAGAGGAAGATGAAACTGCTTCGGCAGTTCGGCTCAATCGAACGGATCGCGAAGGCGTCTGTTGAAGAGCTTCGGCCCTTCGTTGGCGCGAAGGCCGCGACCGAGATCGCGACCCATTTCGAACGCCAGCGAAGTCTTGCGAGGACTTAGCCCCAAGACCTTCAGACACGATCAATGTTTCTTCACATAAGAGCGGTGGACGATGGTCTTGCTCCTCTCGTCATGTGCCTCGTACAGAGCATGGTCCTTTTGATCGCGCGTTACTATCCGCGCACTTCCGCTCGCGACTCGCTCTTGTGCTCGGCCTTTGTCGGCGTCAGTGATCAACGCCTTTACCGCCTCCGGCTTCGCCACTGCGTTCGTCGAGCGTCCATTCCGTTCGGCCACTGCTTCGACCGCCGCGGCCTTCAACATGCGGGGCCACAGTTTCTTGAATAGAGCGTTGGACACATAGATATCGGCGCTGTTCATTTCACCGTTCACCGCGAATGCGTAACCGATCACGTCTGACTTTCCTTCCGCAAGATTGCTTAGCCGTCGGACATATTCGTCTACTGTTGCGGCGACACGCTCGTTCTCGAGGCTTAGCTGAAGACTCGTGCGCGAACTTGCAGCGGTGACGGTGCCGCCAACATTCCGGCCCAGCTTTGCCTGTGCTTCGGCAACTTTGGCCCACACTTCCTGCTGCGAGCGTTCGCCGTTTGCCGCGAGCTTCAGCTCCTTGGATACGATTCGATCGTTCGATGATGAGAACTGTCCCGCGTCCTCATTCCCACGCTTTTGCCACCTTCCCGATTCGACGCAGAACGCCTCGATCTTTATCCGCCCTGATCGCGCCGGGATTATTATGCTGACAGCGAGCACCCGGTCCTGCTTTCCGCCTTTGACGATGTCGCCGGACTGTATGAAAACATCGAACTGCTTCGACACATTCTCGACCGCGAGCTCATTGACGTCAGAAGTCTCATATACCTTTAGGATCTGGCGCTGCATCGCCTCCTGGAGCGTCAGAATATTCGTCTTCGATGTTTCGTTTTTCCCGTGGATCAGAAAGATCGTCAGGTTCTTATGAGTATACGGAGCGGAGATCCGGTAGGCCTGGGCGTGTGACTGGGCCGACGCCGCCACGGCAAAAACAAACAGCACAGCAACGCTGCGCAAAACAGTCAACTTCATAAACAAACTCCTTTCTTAACGATTTTTTTCCCTGGGGAAAGCTTGTTCAGTGAAGGGAACGGACGGAGAAGATAGTTCTTGCAGGTTCGTTGTCGCGAGTTCGTGGTTCGTTGTTCGTTGTTCGTTGTTCGTGGCGGTACAAGCAGATCGGTACCGTCGGCGTGAGCGAGGCGGGTCGGCGTCAGGGGATAGTCTGGTTGACGGGATGTTGAGTGTGACCCATCCGCTCACGCGGACGCGGTACTGACTAGTGCCACCGCAGCCGTCAACAACGAAGAACGAACCATTCACGCATTGAATCCGCTTACTACTTCTGCTTCCGGTGGGCGGATCAGGTTGACGGCGCGCTTTATCTTTTCTGCTGAGCCGAGCAGTACCACGGTATCACCCTCCGCGAGTCTATAGTTCGCCCCGGGGCTGATCTTCGTTTCGTTTCCACGCACGACGGCGATGACTGTTGCGCCGCTCTTACCACGCACGTCGAGCTCGCCAAGATTCCGGCCGACGACCGGCGAATTCGCATCGAGGGTGATGGTCTCCGTGCTCGCACCCTGCAGGCTCACCTTCGGAATACTAACTGTCGCAGGAACTGGTGCGGGCGATCGAAGCATTTCATATCCCTGCTCGCGCACGCGGGCGATTTGCTGCTCGATCACGCTTCGCGAAATTCCGTAGCGGTGAAGCACTCGTGAAAAGATCTCGATACTCGTCTCGAACTCCTCGGGAATGACCTCGTTGGCACCCAGCTCATACAACTCTGTGATCTCTGAAACGTAGCGGGTGCGCACGATTATGTGAAGGTCGGGTCTTAGCCTGTTTGCAAGGTCCACTGTCCGGCGCGCCGCGGCCGGGTCCGACATTGCGAGAACGAGCGACCATGCCTGATCGATCCCGGCGTGCACGAGGACCTCTCGCCGCGTTGCGTCGCCAAAATTTATCTTTTCTCCCTTTGCTTTGGCTCGGCGTACGACATCGGCGTCCAGCTCGAGTATCACGTAGGGAACGCCGACAGCCCGAAGCACACGCGCAAGGTTACGACCGTTTAGACCGTATCCTACGATGATGACATGCTGCTGCAGCCCGCCACTCGATGTGAGATGAATGTCTTCCTCGGTATTCTCGACCTCGTCGACCTTTCCGTCTTTCAGTATCGATTGAACAAAGTATCCGATGCGTGGCGATGCGGCTATCAGAAACGGCGTCGCGATCATCGAGATGATCGACGCCGCGAGGAAGCTTTGATAGTCAATCTCCGGGAGAAGCGTAGCGTCGCGTCCGGATTTTGCCAGCACGAACGAGAATTCCCCGATCTGCGCGAGGCCGAGTGCGCTCATGGTGGCGATCCGCTGGGGGAACCCGAGCAGGCGGATGATAAACCATACGATCAATGCCTTGCCGACGATCAGCACCGCCGTGAGTACGATGACAGCCAATAGACTACCGATCAGTACTGGGACCGATAGCAGCATT
>CAMLKY010000063.1 GCA_946480545.1 uncultured Acidobacteriota bacterium | reverse complement strand
TTGCGCCGATCCCCTGAACCCATATCAGCTTCAGGTAGATGTCGCGTTCACGCGTCGTTTTGAATCCGAATAGCTGGAGCGCATCCTCACGAACATGCGTGAAGATACGCAACTGGATGTCCGAGCCCACCTCACCTAGCTCATAGAACGTAGAGAGCGGGATCGAGACCTCATATCCGACTCCGTTAACGTCGACGATCACGGAGTTTGCGTCCTTTTCCAGGATCTTGCCCGAGAGGAATCCGATCATTGCAGAGAGAATAGGAAATACAAATCTGAAACGCAATGAACGCAGCACACCGGCGGCGAGCCGAATGCAACGAATCCGAGTTTGGATACGTCTCACCGATACGGCGGCCGGCGAATTTGCTTTCCCTATTGTCCGTCAAAAAACTTTTCGGCGGGCGTCAAAAGAGTTAAGATGGAAGCCAAGGCGATAAGTTGAAACCGAAACGGGGAAGTCGCCGTAGAGTAATTGGCAGTTTACAAGAGGTAAAGTTGTATGTTGTACATCGGACTATTCAAGCGGATCATCCCTTTCGTTCTTACGTTTGCCGCCGGGCTCTTTATCGCGAGCTTTTTCGTTTCGATCGTCCCGAACTTTAGTAGCTGGCGCGAGTCACGCCGTGCAAATCATTGTCGCGAGCACAATAAGATGCGTCTGGCGATCGCCGATCTCGAAAGGGAGAACAAGGATCTAAAGCGACGTGTTGCGGAAAGTGATACGTTTTTGCAGGATGCGGTTCCCCCGGTAGAGCTCAAGGAGCATCGTCCGCCGACACCACCGAAGCGGCCGAAGCATCCTCGACACGATTTCGCGATCGAATAGCTCCTGATCATCAAGCTCTCGAACCACAGGTTAATGCACAGATGGATGTGTGCTAATCTGTGGTTTCTTCGTTTATGGACGAATCTCAAGCCCGCGAACTTATTTGTGAAATAGGAAGGCTGCTGTACGAGAGGAGCTACGTCGTCTCTTCGGATGGTAATGTCAGTATCCGACTCGATGACAACACGGTGCTCGCGACACCGACGATGATGTGCAAAGGCCGCATGGCACCGTCGGATCTTGCCCTGACCGATATGGAAGGCAAGCCAAAGACGGATAAGCGTGCGTCATCGGAACTTGCGATGCATCTGCTGATCTATCGCGAACGACCGGAGATCCGTGCCGTCTGCCATGCCCACCCACCGCATGGGACTGCGTTTGCAGTCGCCGGCCTCGCTATCGATAAGCCGATACTTTCAGAAGTGATACTCACGCTCGGATGCGTCCCGCTTACCGATTATGGGACTCCTTCGACGGATGAGCTGACCGAGGCTATGCGTCCTTTCGTAAAGCATCACAATGCTTTGCTGATGGCAAATCACGGAGCGGTGGCGTATGGCGAAAACCTCTGGCAGGCATTTGATCGCCTTGAAACTCTCGAGCACACGGCGAAGATCGCTATCCTTGCAAAGGCGCTCGGAGGGGCGAACGATCTGCCCAAAGATGCGATCGAGAAACTCATCAATATTCGCGAAAAGGCCGGCTACCTTACCGAAGAGGCCCGGTGCCAGGCGTGCGGCTATCTACATGAGACCGAGGTCACATGTTCGCTCGATAAATCTGCCAACGGCGGTCTGAATGGCGGAAAGGTCTCGTTCACTCGTGAAGAGTTGATAGATCTTTTGAGCCAGGCGGCGAAATTGGGTTAAACTAGCAGCACTTTTCGAAATCTCTGTAGATCTCAGGAGCAAAATTAAATGCAGGAAGCATTAGGAATGGTCGAGTGCAAAGGCCTCGTCGCGATGATCGAGGCGGCCGACGCCATGGTAAAGGCAGCCAACGTACAGCTCATCGGCTATGAAAAGATCGGGGCCGGGTTTGTCACGGCAATTGTTCGAGGCGACGTCGCGGCAGTAAAAGCTGCAACAGATGCCGGAGCGGCTGCCGCTCGCCGCGTCGGTGAGCTTGTCAGTGTCCATGTCATTCCACGCCCACATTCCGCCGTTGACGATACGCTTCCCGTCGTAATGAGGTAGGAAATAGAGAATCGTAAATCGTAAATAGATTCTTCTGTTTCTTCACGATTGACGATTTCCTATTTACGATTCACGAGCAGATGATAATCGGTCGTATCCTGGGCACTGTAGTCTCCACGCAAAAGGACGAACGTCTCCAAGGCAAAAAGCTTCTAATAGTTAAGCCGATCAACCTCGACGGATCGGACCAGAACGGCTATGTCGTTGCGGTCGATACCGTCGGGGCCGGTTTCCATGAGAGGGTGATCGTGGTCGGCGGCTCGAGCGCTCGAATGGCGGAAGGCAACAAAGATTGCCCCGTCGATTCGGCTATCATCGGCGTCATCGACACGATAGATTTCATCAAATAAGAGGTACCCATATGAGAAGTAAACTGTGTTTCGTGTTTATTCTTTTGGCCGTCGCTGTTATTGGTTTTGCCGACATCACGGCCAGTGCTCAGGGCTACGGCGACCGTAACCGCCCCGCGGGCCGCGGCACTTACCGGATCACCGGAAGGGTCTTGCTTCCGGACGGACGTCCCGCAAATGATATTCGGGTCTCCGCCAATTCGATGGAGAGTACCGGCTCGGATGCTCGGACCGACATGGACGGTAACTTTACGATCTCGGGCTTATCGTCGGGAAATTACTCTGTCAGTGTTCGTCAGGAGGGATTTCAGACCGAGACGGAATCGCTGACGATTCCCGAGGGAACCTCATCGGGACAGGCGTTCCAGCTAATGTTCTACCTTCGCCTCCCCGGTCAGAAGAAGGGCGACCGCCCGGCCAACCCGCTGTTGAAGGATGTGCCGAAAGAGTCCGCCGCAAAATATAACAAGGGCATGGAGAAGCTTGGCTCCGGCGACGCGAAAGCAGCGGTAGCACTATTCGATGAGGCAATAGCCCTGCATCCGAACTTTGCCGCCGCACACTTCGAGCGCGGTTCTGCCTATCTGAAGCTGAATGACAACGACAAGGCGCTCGAATCGTTCGTAAAGGCGGTCCAGCTCAACCCGGATTATGTCGAAGCAAAGTATTCGGTTGGCTACACGCAGTACCTGAAGAAGAACTACGAGGTAGCGGCCGCGGTCTTCGACGACGTTCTAAAAACGAGAAAGGATATGCCGGAGGCGAACATGTATCTCGGCATCTCGCTTTTCAATCTTAAAAATGTCGACGCTGCCGAAGTCGGATTGAAGCGTGCTGTCGAGGCGAAGGGCGGTGAGCGTCTTGCTCTTGCGCACCTTTATCTCGGACAGATCTACATGCAGAAAAAGAAGAATCCGGAAGCTATCGTCGAGCTTGAGAAGTATCTGGAGCTCGTACCCAAGGCACCTAACGCAGACCGTATCAAATCTGCGATCGCCGGCCTCAAGAAACAGAGCTAACGGATGCAGATCGCACGCGTCATCGGGACAGTGGTCTCGACGGTCAAGAACGAGTCGCTTTTCGGCAGGAAGTTCCTGCTCGTACAAACGCTTGACGCCAGGCTGAAGGCTAAGGGCCAGCCGATGATCGCGCTCGACGCGGTCGGCGCCGGTGTCGGCGAGCTTGTCTTCTGGTGTCGCGGGAAAGAAGCTTCGTTTCCTTTTAAGCGCGACGAGACGCCGACGGACTGCACGATCGTCGGGATCATCGATTCCGACGCACACGTCCTGAATACAGAATCGTAGATCATTGTGCTTATCGCCCGCGTCATCGGAAACGTCGTCGCCACGCAGAAGAATCAGCGTTACGAGGGAACGCGCGTTATGCTGTGTCGTCAGATCACTCCCGAGGGCGAGGACATGGATTACACGTGTGTTGCCCTCGATTCGGTTAACTCGGGCGAAGGCGACATCGTGATCATCGCCCAGGAAGGCTGGTCCGCATCGACCGCCGCCACGGGCCGCCCCGGTGCCGCCATCGACTCCGCGATAGTCGGGGTGGTCGACTATGTTGACTTGTTGTGAGGATATATTTTTCTTCAGTGGATAGTTTCAAGTTGATAGTTTCAGAAACTACCCACTTGTAACTCTTAACTATCAACTGAAGAAACAAAATCGAAACTAATCCGGAGGTCTCCCATGCCCGAAAGTATTGTTCTTGATAAGGCTATCAAGTTCGCACTCCGCATCGTCGCTCTATACAAATACCTGACAGAAGAAAAGAAAGAGTTCGTTCTTTCTAAACAGGTCCTCTTTTCGGGAACTTACATAGCAAAGCACGTCAAGGCTGCTCTTCATTCGCGAAGCCGGGAAGGGTTTTCGAACGAGATGTACGTTGCGCTACAGAAGGGTCTTGACACTGAGTTATGGCTTTTGTTGCTGGAGAAAGGGAAGTTCATAAGTCACGAGCAGCACGTATCATTGAACGATGATTGTGTTGAGATGATAAGATTGACGTCATCGATCTCGAAGACCTCACATGAGTAAGTCAGAATCTCTTGCGGAAAAAATAGCGAAGCTTCTTGAATCCGAGGATCGCTCGCCGGAGCTTGCTTTGATCTACGCCAGCATCGAAAAGCTGAACCACCGGCTCGATAAGGTCGAAGCTGCTATCGTCGATCCCGCGCCTCTACAGAAGCTACAGACCAATCATCCAAGCCTCGATAAGTTCGCCGTCGCCGAAGCAATCGCTGACGAGATCTTTGCCGGCCTTCAAAAAGAAAAGGCCTGCACGTTCGAGCCGAACGGCAAGCCTTGTGATCACTGCTCGATGTGTAACTCGCGCGGATTCTAAGAAACCTATCTAGCCGGGGCCGCCGGTGCATTCGCGGGTGCGGTCTGATTTCTACGAAGCGAATTAGCGTCTCCGACACTCGGTGCTTGTCTTGCACTCGGATCCGCCGCGAACGGAGTCTCTTCCTTAAACCCCAGTAGCCCGGCCGTAAGGACCGCGGGGAACGAGTTCCTCGCCGTGTTGTAGTCGCCAACCGCGGTATTGAAATCCTGTCGAGCAACATTAAGCCGATTCTCTGTCCCGGCCAACTCGGTCTGGACGTTCATGAACGCTTCGACCGATCTAAGCTGCGGATAGCTTTCCTGCAAGCTCAGCAAGCGTCCGATCGTTCCTCCGAACGTGTTCGCAGCGTCCATGATCTGCTGGCGCTGTTCGGGAGTCCGGTCACCGGCCTCACCTGCCGGAGCCTGCTGCTGAGCATTCAGCAGCCGCGACCGTGCTTCGGCGATCTGTCCGAATACTTCCTGTTCCTGAACGCCGGCCATCCTGGCGGTCTCGACAAGATTCGGCACCAGATCCGCACGCCGCTGCAAGGCGCTCTCAACGTTCGCCCACTTCGTCTTGACGTTCTGCTGCTTTGCTGTCAGCTCGTTGTAGCTGCAGCCGCTCAGACCGAATGCCGCGAACAACGCAATCGATAACAAAATTCCTCGTTTCATCAGCTTCTCCTTGTTAAGAACGGACTCCCGGGTCCGTTGTTCTCCCATCGTACGCGTTACGACGAGCGGACAGCCCGTCCTACTTTGTCGACCGCGTCAATGACGCGCTCGATCTGCTCCAAATAACTAGCGAACAGCTCGTTTGCCGAACGCTCATCCAGCGTCTCGGTGAAGTTGTTCTCACGAATGTTAAAGATCTTTTCAAAGGTCGCCCCGTCAAGCCCGTACTGGTCGGCGATCAACGCAAGTACCTCGTGTTTCCCGAGCGGCGGATCGATCCCGCCAAGTAACAGCACCGCCCTAAACAGTACCGCGAAGCTCGCCAGGCTCTCCGCCATAAGCGACTTCAGTGCCGCCACGGATTCGGACGCCGGAATAAACTGTCGCCGCAGGAGGATGAGCTTGCTACGCAGCTCATACTCGACCTGATGCCGCAGATTCTCGTCGGAGATCTTCACACCCTCGAGCACGTCTTCGCCGTAGAGTACCTTCCGCGCGGCTTCCATCTCGTGGAACTCGATTGGGAATACGTCGGCGGCGTCCCGAAGTTCGGCGACCGTGAAATAGACGGGCACCGGATGTCCAAGCTTGCTCCACTCCCGGATCGAGGCATGGGCGTTTCTCAGGTCCTGCGGCGTAATATTACGCAGCGCGATCAGGATATTGTAGTCCGACTGTCTCGCGACGAAATCGCCCTTGGCTGCTGACCCGTAAAGAATTACCGACGCCAGATTTCTGCCGTGCGTCGCCCGAAGATCGTCAATGAACTCTGCAAATTGATTCTGCATCTCTCCAGTTCCGAGTTTCTAGTTCCGAGTTTCTAGTTAGTTGCTAGCTTCCGTAACTAGAAACTAGAAACCAGGAGCTAGAAACTAACGCGGCTACCAGTCTCCACCGGCGCCTCCGCCGCCTGCATCTCCGCCGCCGCCGAAGCCGCCCCAGCCGCCGCCTCCGCCGCCCCAATCGCCTCCGCCGCCCCAGTCGCTACTGCCGCCCCAATCGCTTGACGATGAGGATGAGCTCGCAGCATTCGCAATGGCCGAACCGATGATCCACGGTATAACGCTTCCGCCACCACCGAATCCTCCACCCCAACCGCCGCCGCGTCTTCCCCCGGATCTGCCACCCCGGTTCGAGAAGATGATCAGAAGGATAACGCCGGCGATAAGAATACAGCAGAAGGCCGACGACGCGCCCTGCGATACGCGTCCGGGTCTCTCACGGCCGGGGACTGGAGTCGGCGACGCCGCGCTTCCGCTGCTGCGTTCCTGATATGTTCGGATATATGCATCGAGCGTGTCGTTGATGCCCTTCGCATAATTCCCGCTCCTGAGTTCCGGGACAAGATATTGCCTCTGCAAGCTTCCGACCAGCGCATCCGGCAGTTCGTCCTCGAGATCGCTGCCAACCTGTGTGAAGTACTTTCGGTCATTGATCGCGATAAGGAGCAGCGCTCCGGGGTTGTCATCTGCCTTCGCCCCTATCTTCCACCCGCGATAGACTGCCAAAGAGTAATCGGAGATCGGGCGGTCACCTGTTGTGTCGATGATCGCAACCGCAAGCTCCACTCCGGCCGACCGCTGGAAATCGATGAGCTTCTTGTTCAGGTCGGCCTTCGCCTGCTCATCGATCACGCCGACAAAATCGTTTACGGGACCAGTCGGAGCCGGAAGCGGCGAAACGTTTAGCGACCATTCGGACGAACCCTGACCAATCGCCCAGAGGGCGGTAACGCAGATCAGGGTAAGCACCGTAGCGCCTCTGAGGGTTGTCGTAGCGACGTTCCTAAACATTCGTATTACAAGGATTGTGTCAAATCCTGAAAGAATACGAAAGACAAAAAATCTTGTTCCGGATCTTCGGCGGTCAGGTGCGTGTGACGGTGACGATCTTTGCGCGGAATACACGCATCGCACGTCTCACAGCGGGGTGATTAGCAGCGTACGCTTGCAGCTCTTCCTCGGTAGCATTTTCGGGCAGGGTTCCTGGATCGGATATTTCTTCAGCTTCGTCGATTGTCGGCGGTGCGTAGATCGTTTGAAGCGCCGGTGCCGCTGCGGATGCGGCGTGACCATTAGTCGTGGATCGCGGTGCTGAGTCGACCGAGCTTCGTCCGACAAAGGCTTCGACGAGTGCGGCGGCGTTCGGGATCGGCGAGAGATGGTCGCCACTCATCTCCAGCTTTCGCTCATAGGCGTTGTCGAGCCAGGTGTCTTCAACGTGCTCGAGAGCTTCCGGATCGATGGGAGCCAGCTTGATCGGCATCGAGTCTATAAAGCTGAGATCGATGCTTGTCGCAGGTGCCTCGACGATCGCCGGCCCAGGTTGCGGTTCCGCGTGTGATGCCGGTTCGAATTCGTGGCTGAAAGATGGCGGCTCGTCAGGGACTACCGGTTCGGAATTTAGAGTTTTTTTTTCCGGCGATGCCGGTGCGGCATCGGCGATCAACTGCTCATTACCCGTGAGCAAGCGCTCGAGTTCGGCGAGACGTTCGATAAGCTTTTCGACGGGTGCGACACGTTTCATCTCGGTGAGCTTCACCAGTCCCGTTTCGAGGACGTATCTTGGGTGCGCGGCATCCTTGAGCTTCGACTCGGTATCACAGAGCGAATTAAAGAACCGGAGAAAATCAGATTCTCCAAACTCAGCAGCGAATTTCCTCATCTCGTCGACAGTCAGCATCGAGGTTTCTACCAGCGCGGCATCGCCGCCCGAAACCTTGAAGACCATCAGGTCTCTGAAAACCGCCAATAGGTCGCGACAGAAATTCCGCATATCCTGTCCCCGCGACACGATATCGGCAACGGT
>CAMLKY010000062.1 GCA_946480545.1 uncultured Acidobacteriota bacterium | reverse complement strand
CCGTCGTGAAGAGCGAGCGATAGATATTCAATTTCTCGGCCAGGCTCGCTCGCGACACTGCCGTAGTCGGCTCGAATCTCGGTCCCGGAACAACGATGAACTGACCGGGTGCGATCTGACGCACCTCAGCCGGGAACGCTTCGAACATTCCCTTGTCGATCGCGACCTGGACATAACCTCTCAACGAGGCAGGGATCTGGGCGTTATCCGTGAGTGCCGTTCCCTGGTATGTAACCGTTGATCCGGCTAGCGCACGCGCCTGTGCGTCGTGCCCGAGAGCTTTCACAAAGGCGACCGCGACATCAAGACGAGTTGCCGCACCCGTGGGATTGAACGACGCACCGGAGAAACTCATCATTCCCTTCGGAACGAAATCGAAATCGCGAAGCGTCGACCCATTTGCCGTGACGGCTTCGGCTATCGCTGCGAAATCCCCGGTGACGTCGCCGAATTTTGGCGTGGCTCCGACCGACTGCCGGAGACTGGTGCCGAGCATGAGCGAGTTGGCCAGATCCTCACGCGTCACGCTGGCTTCAGGACGGAACGTGCCGTCGGCATACGTGTCCATCAGCCGGCTCTTTATCGCGGAGATGATGGCTGCCTTCTTCTCGTGACCCTCAATGTCGGGTATTAGTGGGACGATGAATTTCGTCTGCGTGATTGTTCCGTCCGCCGGACCGGGAGCTGCCAATTGGGATGGTGATGCAACGCCGGGAACTGCTGTCAGACCGCTGGCTCCGCGAACCTCGATACGCCATGGCCCCGCAACCGGATTCGTGACGATTATCTGGCGCACATCGGTGTTGATTAGCGGGTAAGGAATCGATGTCGGTCCGTAAGCTTTACCTGTCGGGTCATAGGCTCGGATCACAACAAGGTTCCCGGTCCCCTCGCCTGCGATCGTGTCAACGACTCCGTAAATATCCAGCACGTCCATTCCCGGCTCGACCGTAAACGATCTAGAGTTCGTCGATGCTGCACCCGAGACTGCGGGATTGAAATCGATATGAAACGGAACGGCGGGCGGCCGCTCCTCGGCGAAGACGGCGTTATAGGTCTGGTCTTGCAGGCTGCGGTAGTTGCGCGAACGATTGAAGACTTTGTCGACCGCCGCGTATGCATTTATGTGTCCTGAACCGACTTCCCATTCTTCACGGCCGGGCATGCGACTCGCTGTCGATTTCAGGATCTCCTTGACCTCGTCGGGAGTCAGCGTCGGATCGGCATCGAGCATCAGCGCGACCACACCGGCCGCGTATGGTGTCGACATCGACGTTCCGTGGATCTGTGTGTAGAACGGGATCTGCGCAGGCGTCAGCTCGGTGTCGTTGGTCGCGCCGTTTGCGACGACATTCGTTATCGACCGGGTCGAAACCATATCGATCGTGAATTTACCGATGTTCGTAGCGTACAGTCGGCCCATGCCCGGAGCCGTGATCGTCGGAGCATTGAAGTCGTCCAACTCGTTGTCGTTTGAAAGGCGGTCCGCACGCGGGACGCCGCGCGACGAGAAGGTCGCGAGATCGCCCTCCTTTGAGCTCGCCGCTACCCCGATCACCCAAGGTGCCTGTGCCAGCGGATTGTATGTATCGCGAAGACCGTCGTTACCGGCGGCAAAGAGGACGACCATGTTTTGCTGGTAGGCAAGCAGGCTCGCGCGGTTCAGCGGGTTGTTTGGATTGAAGCCTGCTTCCGAGGTGCTATAAGAGTTTGAGACAACACGGATGTTGTATCGAGCCTGATTCGTCAGTCCCCATTCCCAAGCTGCCAGCCCGTTGATGATGTAGAGTCCGGCACCGAGACCTGCTCCGATTATCTTTGCTCCAGGCGCGACGCCTTTATAAAGTCCGCCCGAGCGCAGACCAGTCCCTCCGAGGATTCCTGCGCAATGAGTTCCGTGGCCAACGGTCTGATCTGTATTCGGAACGTTTTCGATCGTAATGTGCGGGGTGAAACCATTAAGAGCGAGGATGACATTGCCGTCGCCTGCGGGTGTCACTGCCTGGACGTTCTGCACGACCTTTGATCCGAATGGCAGATCGCCATGCGTTGCGTCGATGCCCGAATCGATAACCAGCACGCTGAAATCGCCCGCACCGGAAACAGGCAATCCTCCGTTCCGGACGTTGAAAGCGCTGGTGGTCTGGACACGATCGACGCCGCCGAGCACTCGGGCCTGGTGCATCTCAAGTTTCAGCGAATCGTTTGACCAGATCGATAGCACTGCCGGGTTGTTCGCGAGCGCTCGAACCTGGCCTGCGGTCATCGGCTGGGCGACCACCCCGAGTCTCGGATATGTCAGCCCGCCATTGATGCCGAGTCCGCGCAGGAGATTCAAATGCGACTCCTGCAGTCCGTTGGCGGTGTTAAAGGTTACGATGGCGGTCCCGACCGGGGCGTTATCGGCGAGAGCTCCCAGTTGCGCGGCGAAGGAGGGACTTAATTTTGACGCCGTCGCGCTCGATGCAGCAACACGTACCGACTCATAAGCGGGGTATTTAATAAACAAAAACCCGCTTATCGAAATAATCGACAGCAGGAGAAAGACTCTCCTGAAATTTATGTTCAACCTGATCCTCACGGCATTTCTCCTCGGCAAATAATGTAGAAATCGTTGCCGAGAAAATTAGCTCAGTGTCTTTGAGAAATACTTGAGGGCGGTTTACAAGGGTTGAGGCAAAGTTGAGAAGAGTAAGGAAGGCTGCGGATCCAGAGACGACGATTGGCGGGGACGGAGACGGGAAGAAAGGGGAGACGCTTTTCTGAGCTCCTTCTCTCCGTCTTGGCGCCTCTGCGGTAAATCAACCCGAGCTCAACTCTCGATAGATTTTTCTTGTCTCGGCCGATGGCTCGATTCCGAGTTCGTCTTTCAGGGTTTTCGACATCGCTTCGAAGTGTTTTTTGACTGCTGCGGGCTTCCCCTGTGCGGCCAGGACTTTCAACGTCAGACGATGCATATCTTCGCGGTAAGGATCTTCGCGGAGCACTTCGGCCGCGAACTTAAGTGCATCCGCCCAGCGTTTTTCTGTGAGCGAGAGCTTCGCCAGGGCGGAAATGACGCGAGCGGCCTGTTCCGAATAGAAGCTTCTCCTCTCCTCGGCCCAACTCTCATATATCCCGGCCATGAACTCGCCGCGGTATAGCGCATGAGCCGCCTCGAGATTCTCCCGAAATCGAGCACCGTCCTTCTCACGTTTCGCCTTCTCCGCTTCTGCGATGCGATATTCGAATTCCTCGGCGTCGATAGAGTATGAAAGCTCGGGATTCAGTTGGTACGCGCCGTCGCGAAATACAACGAAGTTCTGCTTGAACGCTTGCCGGCTGTTGAGCGCTTTTCGGATATGAGAGATGGTCGGGTGAAAATTCTTCTCGACGGTCGACGGATCGTCTTCGCCCCAGAAGGCATCGATGAGTGTGTCCTTCGGCACGCGTCGATGCTTGCTCGTTGCGATATAGCAAAAGATGTCGCGCGCCCGCCGCGTCGTCCAGGCGTCCGCCGCGAACGGGTTTGCCGGATCGCGGTATATCTCGACAGGACCAAGGACCTTCACCGTCAGATCAGTGATCGGCCCCGACGCCGGCGAGTGAGCTTCTGCAACGCGCGCCGGCGCTGCCTTGGCATCGTCGATGGCTTCCCTTAGATCGGCCGGAAGCCGCTCGAATATCTCTTCCGATGCAAATATCGTCGGAATCCGTCGGATCTCGCCGCGCAGCCAGTACTCGTAATCAAACCTCAGTGAAAGGTCGATCGCCCGGCGAACGGCCTCGACCATTTCCGGCCTGCGCTCTTGCGCCAGATACGTCTCGGCAAGAAGGATCGCCCCCATGGCCTCGTCGTAGTGATGATTGTGCGCGCTAAAAAATTCAAGAAGCTCTTCGATGGTTAGGTCGAGTCCGTCGAGTTTACCCTCGGCAAGTGCGACCTGTGCGAGCCGAAGCCGTGCGGTGTGAACGCCCAGCTCATTACCTGTTTGCTCGCGCGAACGGATCAGGCCTTCAAGCAGCGTGCGTGCCTTCAGCAGATCGCCGCGAAGGCGGTAGAAGACAGCCCGCTCTTCGTTTAGCTCTTTCGACGTGACATCTATCTCGGCTTCCTCATACGCGTTCAGGGCACGCTCGTAAAACTCTTCGGCGTGGGCGAAGTCGTTCTTTTCGCGATAGAAATTTCCGTAAGCCTCGAATATCTCGCCCCGCAGGAAACGCAGGTTGTAGAGCTGACACAATTCGAGCGACCGATTCAGATGGCGCTCTGTCTGGTCCAGCTCGCCGCGGTACATGTACAACCGCGCAATATTCAGATGGCCGATCGCTTCCTGCGGGAGCTGCTTATCAGGAGTCTCGTCACGAAAGATACGCCGGAACCAACGAAGGGCTTCGCCGAAATCCCCTCGGAAACCCGGTGCGAGCGCGAGGTTGTGCGTGATCAAACGAATGTAGTGCTCGTTCCCCAGCCGCTCTGCAAGCTCGAGCGCTACTCGGAATTGCTGTTCAGCCTCGGCCCATTTTCCGAGCACGATAAAACACAGCCCGCGCGTGTTCGCACACTTCATGAATGTCTCGGAAGTTTGGGGAACGAGCGATTCCGATTTCTCGAGCAGCTCGAGAGCATCCGCATGACGTCCCCGACGACGCGCAAGACTCGCGAGTGAATGTAACGCCTCGGCCTCGCCCGTCGAATCGCCGGCCTCGCTTAGAAGCTGTACTGCCCGGTGAAGCAGCGTCGTCGACTTTTCGGTCTCACCCTGAAGCCGCGCGATCTCGGCCTTATGAAGCAGCGAACGCGGGTATCGATCGAGGCTCGCATCCGGTACTCGCTCGACAAAAAAGCCGAGCGACGTAAATGCGCCGGCTTCGATCCACTGCCCGCCGGTTTCCGCGATGACATCCGCGGCCCGATCGAAGTTATGCGCGTCGAGCAGGTAAGGCAGCGCCATCTCCCACTTTCGATTGAGGAGAAAGAACTCCGCGATACGATTCCGTTGCTCGGCGACGCGGGCCTGTCCATGCTCGGCACGAAGCCGTCGAGCGAGGAAGTCTCGGAACAGCGGATGGAATCGATACTCTTCACTCGACTGCCCATCGCCGGCAACCGTTAAGAAGACATTCTTCTGTGCAAGCTCGGGCAATGCCGCGGAGCAGCGAAGATCCGGAAACAGGGCGCTGCATAGATCGAGCTGGAGCGACTCGAGCAGCGACAGGTTCATCAGCAGTGAACGGGTCTCTTCGGACTCGCGAGAGAAAACTTCCTCGGCGAAGTAATCGAAGATGTCTTTCTCCGATTGCTGGAGGACGTGACGAAGATCCACCGATCCGCCGTCGCCGGCCGTATTCAGCTCCTGCTCGGCGACCTGACGAACAAGTTGAAGAGCGGTGATCCAGCCGTGGGTCCGCCCGCGATACTCCGAGATCTCGGTATCCTTCAGATCGACACCGAGCGTCTTTCTAAACAGCTCTCGCACCTCGTCGTCGGTAAAGAGAAGATCGTCACGGGTGATGACAAGAGCGGCCGACTGCGTTCGACGCCTCATTATCGCGAGCGGAGGAAGATCGCGGGTCGTGATGATGAGGTGCACTAGATCAGATGAATATTGCAGCAGCCGGTCAACGATCTTATGCACCACCGTGTCGCGACCGATGTGATGATAATCGTCGAGAACAAGTATGAACGGCTGCTCGACCGACTCGAGTATTTCGTTGATGAGCAGGTCAGCGGAGCGCTCGGGAAAGCGGAGCATCTCTTCGCTCGCTTCGCTCAGATACGGAAAGATGGCTTCTCCAAAATCCGGATACAGGTTCTTTATGCCGCGCGCGACGTACCCGAGGAACACGACGGGATCCGCGTCGGTGTGATCGAGCTGGTACCAAACCGACTGCCGGCTGGTTTGATTGCGGACAAAATCGGCGATCAGGGTTGTCTTGCCGCAGCCCGCGTCCGCGGCAACCATCGTGATCGGAGCGCTCAGGTTCGCCTCGAGCTTTGTTGTCAGCCGGGGACGCTCGAGCAGCTCCGAGACGGCGCGCGGAGGCAGTAATTTGGTGCGAAGAAAGAAACTCTTTTCCTGCATTGCTTCGGATCGGGTCGGCAAGGGTGAGGCAGTATTATGCCATATCGTCCGGACCATATCGAAGCAGTTTGCCGGCAGGTCAGACGCGTGAGCGCGCCGGCGGCTGGCGTTGTAGTAAGAGGAGTTTTGAAACGCGACCAAACGTCGTGGCGTGCGCCCGCTCGGCATCCGAGCGTTTGAGACCAAGTTTTGTCATCAGCTCAGCAGTCTCCGGGAGCGTAAAAGCGAGGACCTTCTCATCGATGACGTTGAGTTGCTGTTTCGAACGAAGTCGCCATAGCGGATTCGGCGGCTTGCTGCGACACAGCAGCAGGAGATTGATGTTCTCGGGAAGCGACGAAAGAAGAAGTCCGAAGAACTCTCCGAACCACGGCGTGTCGAACAGATGATGAATTCCGTCGAGCACTATCAGGAGCGGTTCGTGAACGAGGATCGTTTCCACTTCAGCAAACACATTTATCAGGAACGTTGCGATCGTCGACTGTGACGGCTGCATATCGTCGGGGAGCAGGCTCTGCGGCTCGACTTTACTGCCCGCCGCCCTCAGCAGGGCTGCTGCGAAATAGGCCGCAAAAACATTCCACTCAGCTTCGGACGATTCCACCGAATACCACGCGACATTGTCCGTCTTTCGCGCGAAGGCCGCGGCTGCGGCGGTCTTTCCGGTACCGGCGCGGCCCGATATCAACGTCGCCGGAAACTGTCCGATGGATTTACGAAGCAGGTCGTCGAGCCGGGGTCGCGATACAAGACCGCGATACCGCGGGGTGGCGAGTTTTTCCTTTAGCAAGAGAATATCGCTTCGCTCGGTTCTTGGGCGACTTTCGATGGTCGAGTTTCTTGTCGACACATAGGTATCGCCAGAGTCGAATTCGGTATCTAGAAAGTAAGTCATCATAGCTGTAGGAAACGTCGGTTCGACGGCACCGCAACTTTAGTAGAAGGCACTTGAGGAAAACTTGAACTCGCCTCAAGTTTTCCTCAACCCGGGGCCAATACACTGATCACGATTGAAAATGCCATTTATATCCTCACCCCTCAGCAGTATCACGGGCCTAGCGGTTTTCCGGTAAGGCCCTGGAAAAAAGGAGTTCGTAAATATGTACAAGGTTTATTTGGGAATTTTGGTGATTCTTGTCGGTGCAAGCGTGGGCCTGGGACAGAGATCTGGACAAAAGCGACCGCCTCTTGCCGAGGGACCGCAAAAGGGTCAACAGGTTTCACTGGCATCGGGTACAAGCATCTCGGCGCAACTGCAGAAGACACTGGATGCAAATAACGTCGAAGTCGGTGATCAGGTAGTGCTGAAAACCACCCAGTCGATACGGCAGGATGGCGATGTGATCATCCCGAAAGGCAGCACTTTGATCGGCCGCATTACCGATGTAAAACGCCGCGGCAAAGATAAGGCTGAGTCGCGGATCGGCATGGTATTCGACCGTCTCGAAGGAAAAAACCTGTCGATGCCGCTGAGCGCGACCCTCGTTTCGATCACGAATGCAGCAGCCAATGCGTCCTTGAGCAATGATTCGTTGATGTCGGACGTCTCGACCTCATCGAGGTCGTCGTCATCGACATCGACAGGCGGCGGACTGCTCGGAGGCGTGACGAATACCGTCGGGGGACTCGTGAATACGACGACCCAGACGGTCGGGACGGTGACAAACACGGCCACCCAGACTGTTGGGACAACGACCGGCACCGTCGGTAGAACCGTGAATGGTCTCCAGATATCAACCGAGGCGAGCGGGTCAGCAAATACTTCGACGACGCTTTCGTCGCCGAACAAGAACGTCCGAGTCGAGAAAGGCGCGACCTTTCACCTTCGTGTAGCCAACTAAGCCTGCCCGAAGGAATAACTCTTGCTTTAGCCGGGGCGAGAATTTAAAATGGGCTCGCCCCCCATTTTTTGTTCGATTCTGATGCAGCCGGGATAGATCCTGCACCCGGCCCAGCCTTAAACGAGGTCGAACGAGCCAGATGAGAAAAGCCGTTTCGCTAATCCTTCTTCTCGCAATCGCCGTTAACACGGTGTCAGCGGGAATTTTGGTGACCAGGTCCAACGGAATCACGTTGACCGGGGCAGATGGCGTGCAATTCGTCGGCTTGAACGGCATAACTCTAACCGGGGCGGATAGCTTCTTGAATTACCGTTCCAATGGGATCACCCTGACGGGCGCCGACGGAATAACGTTTACGGGCGCCGACGGTGTTAGATCGGTTGGAAG
>CAMLKY010000061.1 GCA_946480545.1 uncultured Acidobacteriota bacterium | reverse complement strand
TCGTCGCGAAAGGCGATCCGAAAGAGATCGCTTGCGACCCGCAATCGCTTACGGGACGCTACCTGTGCGGCGAGCTTAAGATCGAGATCCCGGAGCTGCGTCGTCTGCCCAATGGAAACCGCATCCGCGTCAAAGGCGCGCGGGCACACAATCTCAAGAACATAGACGTCGAATTTCCGCTCGGGGTTTTTACGGTAGTGACGGGCGTTTCAGGATCAGGTAAGTCGACGCTTGTCGAAGAGATCCTGTATCCGGCGCTTTACCGGCACGTTTATAGCTCGGCGATAGAGCCACTTGAACACGACTCGATCGAGGGTCTGGATCTGGTCGATAAGATCATCGAGATCGACCAGACACCGATCGGCCGCACACCGCGGTCGAACCCGGCAACTTATACCGGTCTCTTTACCCCGATCCGCGAACTATACGCGATGCTCCCCGAATCGCGGACGCGTGGCTACAAAGCGGGGCGCTTCTCATTCAACGTCAAAGGCGGACGCTGCGAAGGATGCGAGGGAGATGGCATGAAGCGGATCGAGATGAATTTTCTCCCGGATGTCTACGTCACGTGCGACGTGTGCCGCGGAAAGCGCTATAACCGCGAGACTTTGGCGGTAAAGTACAAGGGCCTCTCGATCGCCGACCTGCTCGATACCACGATCGAGGACGCGCTCCCGATCCTTGAGAACATCCCGCAGATCAAGCAAAAGCTCGAGACCCTTCTCGATGTCGGACTCGGGTATATCAAGATCGGCCAGTCGTCAACGACTCTTTCGGGCGGTGAAGCTCAGCGTATCAAACTCGCGAAGGAACTCTCGAAACGGGCGACCGGCAAAACGATATACATCCTCGATGAGCCCACTACCGGACTTCATTTCGCGGATGTGCATAAGCTCCTTGAAGTGCTCCAGAAGCTCGTCGACACGGGAAACACGGTGATCGTGATCGAGCATCATCTGGATGTGATCAAGTCCGCCGATTACATAATCGATCTCGGTCCCGAAGGCGGCACCGGCGGGGGAAAACTGGTCGCCGTTGGAACGCCCGAGGAAGTTGCTCGAGTGAAAAAGTCGCATACGGGAAAGGCTTTAAAGTCGGTGCTATAACCGGTTCGTTCACCGCCGAGACACGGAGACTCAGAGAAAGTATGGCTATTCCTCGGGGTCTCGGCGTAACACCCTCCTACAACGCCGTGCAAAATTTCTCGCTTGCCTTTACAATCCTATGAATCCGATGAGTGCAGCACCTCGCGCTCTAGTTACGAACTCTACAGCAACCAAATAGAACAGGAGATTGAATTCATGTCACGGAGATTTGATCCTATCCTTACTTTGACGCTCGTCGCATTCCTCTTACTCGGATGCAAGGCAGCGGAGAGTCTTACTGCCAACAAGACCGCGGACACCTCTAACGCTACAGCGAATAAAGAAACAGCCAAATCGAATTCGACGGTCGACGTTCAACCAAACGAGGACGGAACGATACCGTCGGGCACGGGTGTCGAAAAGGAAAAACCTGCGGCCGGAAAAGCGAACGTCCAGGGCAAAGCGATGTTCAATGAGCAGCCCGCCGTCGGTGTCGAAGTTAAGCTTTGCAAAACTTTTAACCAGTTCTTCGGCGGATGCAGCGGCGAAACATTCACGGCAAAGACCGACGACTCGGGCGAGTACCTGATCAAGAATGTAACACCCGGGATCTATGAAGGATTGACGGTCCGCGTCTTCAATACGCCGTACTATGTTTTCGCTACTTCCGGCATCGTGTCGGCAGCGAAATACAATATGGAGGCCGACAAAACATACTTCGCTCCGGATACTCACCTGTTTAAGAACGATCTAAAGGTCGCGAATCCGAAAGCGGGTGCGAAGGTTGCCCCTGACGGCCTGGAAGTAAAATGGGATCCGTATCAGGACGCCGCTTACTACAAGCTCAGCATATTTGCAGACACCGCATCCGGGGCCGAGGCGCCTTATGATTACATCAATCGTCGTGTCGACGACGTGTCGATCGCACTCGACAAACCGCTCAAACCGGGCTCGTACAACCTGAAGCTCGAGGCCTACAACGCAAACGATCGCAAACTCGCGCAGAACTCTAACGATCTGAAGTTCACCGTGAAGTAAAGATCATCGCACTAGAATTAAGTATCAAGCCGCCCGCGGCCGCGGGCGGTTTTTTTATCTTCGCAATCCAAAATCCAAAATCTAAAATCCAAAATTGAGATGGGGCACGCTCATTGCTCGAACTCTTAGAAAAACGGAGGAAACTATGAGCACAACTGGAAAAGCGCAAGCAAACGATACAGGCGATTGGCAGAATAACCGTGAGATGAATCCGCAGGCGAACTCGTCTGTTACGGAAGATACGCTTCTCGAAGACGAAAACACGAAATCCGCCGGCGGTGATTGGCGTGGCGAAGGCGACGATTCGACGGGCGATCCCGGTCGAACTCCGGGGAAGGCCGAGGGCGTGACCGATCCTGAGCGATCGGGCAATGAGTAGAGACGAGGGGCAGGCCATTGAGCCTGCCCTTTTTCAGATAGACTACCGAATGGCTTCGATCATCTCGCGTACGGCCTGGTCTAGTCCGACAAAGACCGATCGGGAAATGATGTTATGTCCGATATTGAATTCCGAGATCTCGGGGATAGCGGCGAGCGCTGCGATGTTTCGATATGTCAGGCCGTGACCCGCGGCGACGATCAGCCCCTGCTTGACGGCGTGGGCCGCGGCCGACCCGATCCGGCTGATCTCCGATGCTGCCTTCTGGGCTCCTTCGCCGTGGGCAGCACGCGAGCTCAGTGTCATCTCCGCGTACTCGGCCGTACAAAGTTCGACTTGTTGTGCTCCTGCACCCGCCGCGGCTTCGATCTGCTCGAGGTCCGGATCTAGAAAGATACTCACAAATATTCCAGCCGACTTTAGCTGATCGATAACTTTCTTGACAGTCTCGAAATTTCGAACCACGTCGAGCCCGCCCTCGGTCGTGACCTCGTTCGGATTTTCAGGAACCAGCGAAACAGCATCGGGCTTTGTCCGTAGCGCGATCGCGAGCATCTCATCGGTCGCGGCCATTTCGACGTTTAGGTACGTAGTGACGACCTCACGCAGCAGTTCTATGTCGCGATCCTGGATGTGCCGTCGATCGCCGCGCAAGTGGACGGTAATTCCGTCGGCGCCTGCCTGTTCGCAAATGACGGCCGCTGTGACGATGCTCGGCTCGATGGTCTTTCGCGCCTCGCGGATCGTCGCTACGTGGTCGATGTTGACGTTCAGTTTCGCGGTCATGCTAGCTGAAGTTTACCCCAGAGACGCCGAGACGTTGAGCGGCCCTGAATTATGAAATGTCATACTTGCCTTCACGGGCATTCCGGCGAATTTGAGCAAGCTCGCTAAACATCCGACGCGTATCGCGCAGGACGCTGACTTTCGAACCCTCGACATTGTTCCATCTAACCGCGGTCTCGAGAAGCCTTAGACCGTGGTATTTCGCAACGAACAGGAATTCGACGTCAAAGCCGAACCGGTCGACGGTCATTACATCGTCCGGATCACGAGGTTCATCACCTTACCGCCCTGTTCCCGCCGCCATGGTTGGTGCGTGCCGATCAGGCTCCGGTCTAGCGCCCGTGAGCCAAAGGTAACATCAAATGCACCCGCCCGGATCGGATCGACGAGCTTTGGCATCTCTTCGATCGGCGTCGAGAGATCGGCATCGGAAAATACAGCTATATCAGCCGACGCTTCCCGAAGTCCGGTTTTGACGGCGTATCCCTTACCTCGGTTCTGCTCATACCTGATCACCCGGGCCTTCGCATCGGGAAATTCGGCAAACGCCTCTTCGGCCCGCGTACTCGTGCCATCTTTTGAACCATCGTCTACGACGAGGAGCTCTGCATTCAGTGAATTCGACGAAAGATAGGCGAGGATATGCCCGATCGTCGAGCCAACTCGCGCCTCCTCTTCGTATGCGGGGATAACTATTGAGACATCAGGTGCCATCGGAGAAAAGCTAAATGGTAAAGCGTTGTTATTAAAATGTAAATTTCGGTCGGCGACGCGTTTTCTATCGCCGGTCGGGGAGCAAAAGTTAACAGTGTCACGACTGCCGAAAACAATACACTCCTCTAACGCGTATCACCGTCCGATAGTTGATTTCGCCGACAACCGGCGCCGGAATCGCGACAACTAATCTATGCTATAATTCAGCGTGTTTTGGAGTCTTCGATGAATAGAAAGTTTGGGATCGCGGCAGTAATTCTAGTCGTGGTCGGAGCAGTTTTTGGCGGGCTATTTGGACGGTTTTCGCCGGCCACTTCGGCTGATTCCAGCATCACAGCGCGTCGTATCGTGGCCGACTATACCGAGGCGCTTGAGGTGATCGACAAGAATTACGTCGGAAAGATCGATCACGAGCGTATTGCCGACAGCTCGATCCAGAGCATGCTCTGGACGCTCGATCCGCATTCTTCGTTCTTCACACGCGACGAGTTTCGAAAGCTGTACGAGGAGCAGACTTCACAGTTCTTCGGGATCGGGGTTTCTATCCTTCAGCATCGGGACGGAGTTTACGTTCAATCGGTGATACCGAACACGCCGGCCGATAAGGCGGGGCTGCGCTACGGCGACCGCTTTCTGGAAGTCGACGGCAAGGATGCGCGCGAGTGGACGAGCTCAGAGGTTTCAAAGAACGTGCGCGGCAAGGGCGGCACGGCCGTAAAGATCAAGATCGAGCGGGCCGCATCAGACCGTCCGATGGACTTCGAGATCGTGCGCGGCGGCGTTCCGCTTCCGTCGATCCGAAACTACTTCATGTTATCGAACGGCGTTGGATATGTCGGCCTTACGGGCGGATTCCAGGAGACCACTGCCGAGGAGCTCGGTGAGGCGATTCGGGAGCTTCAGCAGCAGGGAATGCGCGGTTTGGTTCTGGATCTACGTGGAAACCCTGGCGGGCTGCTGCCCCAGGCGATAGAAGTTGTTAGCAGATTTGTGCCGAGCGGATCCACGGTGGTGTCGGTCAAAGGCCGGTCACGCTACGCGCGAACCGAAGCACTTCGTGCAAGAGGCGGCCCGGTCGATAATTTCCCGCTGGTCATCATGATCAACGGCGGCTCGGCATCCGCGTCCGAGATCGTCGCGGGAGCGATCCAGGATTACGGTCGTGGTGTGGTGGTCGGGACCGAGAGCTTTGGCAAGGGACTCGTCCAGCGGGTGTTTCAGTTGCCGTATGAGACGGGTTTGACTCTCACGACGGCACGTTATTACACGCCGTACGGACGATCGCTTCAGCGGGACTACTCGAACGGATCGATCTACGAATATTACTCGCACCAGAATGGAAACGGTGAGGCTGCCGATGACGGCAAGCCGAAACCTGTAGGCAGTCCCATAACGACGCCCGATGGGCGTGTGCTGTATGGGGGACGTGGGATCGTTCCCGACGTGAAGGTCCCGGCTCTGGAGTACAACGCCTTGAGATTCAGGATCAACGATGCTGCGTTCTATTTCGTCCGCCAGCTCGTTGCAGGAAAGATCGCCGGTTTTGAGAATTACAAGGTCGACCGTCAAAGCCAGGCGCTAACGGTGCCGCAGGGATCGTTCCAGATAAGCGATAAGTTGTTTGAGGCTTTTCGCAACTATACTGTTGCCGATAAGGCGAGTGGTTTGACTGCTGAGAATTTGAATTCACAGATCGACTTTGCGAAGACGCGGATCCGCGAAGAGCTGGCCACGGCGAATTATTCGAACGAAGCCGGCATCCAGGTGCTGCTTGAGGTCGATCCGCAGGTGCTCAAAGCGATCGAAGTGATGCCCGAAGCCAGACGGCTCATGGATCGCAATGTCGCCGCGAACTGATCAGACATCATCGAAGAACTCAAGACGAACCCGGTTTGGGTTCGTCTTTTTGTTCTTGCGCAATTTCACATAGAATAGATTTTGGCTGTATGTACAAGCAGATCGGGATTTTAACAGGCGGTGGTGATGCACCGGGTTTGAACGCGGTGATCCGCGCCGTTGTTCGAACAGCGATAGGCGAGTACGGAATGAAATGCATCGGCATCGAGGATAGCTTTGAGGGCATTCTCGGTGAACCCCATACGATGACGCTTACCCAAAAGAGCGTGAGCGGTATTTTGCCACGCGGCGGTACGATCCTCGGTACCAGGAACAAGGGAAGTTTCGTCAAGATGGTCGACGGCAAGCCGCACTATCCGGAAATGCCGATCGGTGAGGCCCTCGCTAATCTCGACATCCTCGGTATCGAAGCGCTGATCGTCCTCGGTGGTGAAGGGACGCTCGCGATCGCCGAACAATTTCATAACCGGGGATTCCCAGTGATTGGCGTTCCGAAGACGATCGATAACGATCTGGCTGCGACCGAGCTGACATTCGGATTTATGACCGCCATTGATATCGCCACCGAAGCGCTGGACCGTTTGCATACTACGGCGGCTTCCCACGATCGGGTGATGGTGCTTGAAGTGATGGGGCGAAACACAGGCTGGATAGCGCTCCATGCGGGGCTTGCCGGAAGTGCAGATATTATTCTCATTCCCGAAATTCCGTTCTCGTTCGAAGCGGTCGCGCGGAAGGTGCGGGAGCGGGAAAACAGCGGGTCGAGATTTACGAACGTCGTCGTGGCCGAGGGTGCGAAAGAGTACGGGAAGAGCGAGATATACTCGGATCCGGCCGAGCTGCGGCTAGGCGGGATGGGAGACCATGTTCGACGAAGGATCGAGGAGATGACGGGCAAGGAGTCCCGATGCGTTGTGCTCGGTCATCTTCAACGCGGCGGCAGCCCGAACGCTTTCGACCGAATGCTGGGCACGAATTTCGGCGCATGTGCCGTGCGAGCGCTGGCAAGCGGCGAGAAGGGAAAGATGGTAGCGTTACAGGCAGGCACGATCACAACCGCACCGCTTTCCGAGGCGTGTGCAAACATCAAGACGGTACCGATCGACGGTCAACTCGTGAGAACGGCCCGCGACATCGGTATCTCATTCGCCGCGGCTGAAGAAGCAAAGGCGAAAGCGTGATAAGCGAAGTTTCGATTTGGAACGGCGACAGCCGAACAAGATATGGAAGAAGTAAGAAAGAAACTGCAGGATGAGCTTGGTGCTCTCGAGGATGAGCTTCACACCAAGTTGCCGAAAGAGATCCAGAAAGCACGTGAGTTCGGCGATTTGCGTGAGAACGCTGAATATAAGGCTGCGATGGAACGCCAGTCGATCGTACGGGCGCGGATAATGCAGATCCGCCAGCGCCTCGGCGAGGTCGAGTCCATCGACATTTCGAAGATCCCGACCGATCGCGTGGCATATGGTTCCCGCGTTGTCCTGTTCGATCTCGAGAAGGAAGAGAAGGTCAAATACAAGCTTGTTACGTCTGAAGAAAGTGATCCGGAAAACGGATTGATATCGACCGTCTCTCCAATTGGCCAAGCTCTGATGGGAAAGGAGGAAGGAGACGAAGTAAAGGTGAAAACTCCCACCGGCATGCGCAGCTTCGAGATCAGTCGGCTGACAACCATCCACGAAAAGGAAGACTAGAATCCGAGTTTCTTGTTCCTAGTTTCTAGTTTCTAGTTCCTGGTTCTTCGTTGGAGGGCCAGATACGAGAACCAGACCTCGAAACTAGAAACCACAAACTAGGAACTAGAAACCAGGAACTAGAAACTAGAAAGATGCTGGGAGAGAGCATAGGCCGTGGAGCGATGCGGATCATCAACGCGATGGTTAGTGCTCTTGCGGCCGCTGGCGTCCATCCGAATCTTCTTACCGCGATCGGTGTATCGATCAATGCCGGCTGTGCAGTGTTGTTTGGTATCGGAGAATTCTTTTGGGCAGGCATAGTCCTCATCGTTGCGAACCTGTTCGACATGCTCGATGGAAACGTTGCTCGGCGGACCGGAAACGTGACGCGGTTCGGCAGCTTTCTCGATTCTTCGCTCGACCGCCTCTCGGATATGGTCGTGTTCGTCGGCATCATGATGTTCTACGCGGGCAATTCGCCGCAGCATTCTTTGCTCAATGTATTTCTGGCGGGTGTTGGGATGATGGCTTCGGTCATGGTCAGCTACACGACGGCACGGTCAGAGGGGCTCGGGGTAAAGGCGAACGTCGGATTTCTTCAGCGGCCTGAACGGATCGTCCTGCTGATCATCGGTGCTCTTTCTACATGGGATTGGAACTCCGACAACTTTTTCTTCAACCGCATGCCTCAGGTGCTGTGGGTCCTGGCCGTAGGATCGGTCTGGACCCTTGTTCATCGAATGTATTTCATCTGGAAAGAATTTCGCGCGATGGAGACCGCCCCCGGGAGCTGAGGGTATAGATC
>CAMLKY010000060.1 GCA_946480545.1 uncultured Acidobacteriota bacterium | reverse complement strand
CTCCCGGTGACCCGGATGACGGCCGGCGAGATATCACGGGCGGGGTAAAAGCACGTCGTACTGTAACGGCCACCAATGGCTACATCTTCTTCGTGGATGTGTCGGTCGACAACGATCCGTTTACAGGCGGCGTACAGGACGAAACAGATGTCTGTACCTCCCCTCAGGGCACCACCATCGATTGCACCATCAAGGAGATCACCATTACGGCAACGCTTGCAGCTCCGAGTCCCGGTTGGCAGGTCGCGGTTCCGGCGACGGTTGTTCTGCGACGAGTTAGAGGCAATTAGAAAGGACGATCTCAAACGATATGAAAGCTCACAAGAACAATGCAGGTTACTCGATCATCGAATTGATGATCGCGATGGTCGTCATGCTGCTCGCACTCGGCATCGTCTCTTCGCTACTTTCGTGGGCGTTCAGTGTAAGGGCACGTGAGAGTCGCACAGCCGACGCGCTGGCGACCGCCCAGGCTGCGATCAGCGTGATCTCGCGGGAGATCTCAAACTCCGGCTTCGGTCTTTACAACGAGTCGAACGATATCGCGAACAACGGCATCGTGCTTGCGGACTCAAACGATCACAAGATACGTGTCCGAGCAAATCTTGAGAACGCCGGTGGAACAGCAGAGGCGCCCGGGCCGACAACACTGACGATCAACGAGCCGGGCGAAGACGTCACTTATTTCTTCGACGCGGGAACCTCTTCCATCGTTAGGTTCGATCCGAACGGCCTCGGGCCGGGCGAGCCCCAGACATCGGTCGTCGTCAACAGGATCAGTAATGTAACGTTCGAGTACTACGACTACGTCGGGGGTAGCTCTGCCGCGACCGGCCCGCTTACAGCACCGACGAGTAATACCGGACGAGTGCGGATCGTCGTCGACGTCGAGCTTGATCCTGTCGTAGGGCAACCCGACGGCCAACGAGTGACATTCGCATCCGAGGTCACGCTGAGAAACAACAGCTACATGCTGCAGCAGTATTGATGTGTCTTCCTTTAGGAGTAACGGTTATGTGCGACAACGAAGTGAAGGTAACGAGAAACAGAGAAGGTGAGAAAGGTGCGGCGCTGGTAATGGCCCTGCTTATTTCATTCCTGCTCCTGATCGCCAGCGCTGGTCTGATCCTGGAGACCACGGCAAATACGATGAACGTGACCGATGCCACCGCCGAGCAGCAAGCATTTAACGCTGCTGAAAGCGGCATTCAGGCAGCGGTCTTCGCTCTCCGCGATAACATCACACTGCCGGATGATCTGCGATTGGACACCACGCAGCCCGCAACCGCGAAGGTGAATCGGATAAATTACCTGCGTGCGCTCGATCCGGCACAGTCGAATCTTACGACTGCCGGTTATGACGCTACGCCCCGGATGTCGCGATGGATGGCGTATGACGAGGATTACCCCGACCGAATTGCCATGGGTGACGGCGACTATGTCTCGCCGACAGGATACGCTTATTCGCTCGAGATCTCGGATCCCGACCATACCGGATCGCTCGTTACGTTTCGTACGGCCGGTCGTTTGAGTGACAACGACGTGACCTCGACGGCCCGCAAGACGTACGGTGACGGAGCGAACGGATTCGTTGTCGAGTTTGTTCCCCGCCCCGCCGGACAGGTTGACACCGAAGGCGGAAGCGTTGATACGGACTTCGGAACGATCCGTGTAACCAAGTTTGGCAATGGAGCCGCGATCGAGAGTTACAACCGGTTCGCGATAGACATGACGATGTCGCAGCCCTATTGGGGCGTGCGCGTCGTCCGTGGATGGCTCGAGCCGAATTGCGACGAGGTCGCGCTCAGCGCGCCTCCCTCGTGTCGTGGCCTGGGCGTCGACTACCCGACACCCGGCGTGCGATTCGATTCACGCACATTCACCCTCCAGGGAAGTCAGATCGTTCTGTCGACCGTCGGTGGGAATGCGGTTTCCACATCGTACCTTCCGGACCCGCGGGTCGAGGGACACCCGAGTGGTTTCTCGGCGGCACTTTCAGCGAGCTCGAACGGAGTCCCGGCGAACAGCGTCATCATGGGATCGCTATCGTCCCCGGAGCCGATCCGTCTGCTGATCAAATCGACAGGCTTTGGTCCGCGCGGTGCGACGAAGCAGCTCGAAGCGATAATCCAGAAGAACTTCTTTAACGGTTTGACCGCCCCAGCAACGCTAACGCTGATCGGCCCGCCGAGTACGGCCGCGTGTCCACTCTGTAACCCTGCTCAGCCCGCATCGAATTTCCTGTTCGCACTGGGTAACTCGAACGCCATGCTTTATTCGGGTCAGGACGCCGAATCAACGGATATCATTCCGCCGATCGGTACATGGGGATCGACGAATCTCGATTCGGTCCACGACAATATCGATGACGTTAGTCGATGGAACCGCGTGGTGGGTGTTCCTTCGGATATCACTGCGGTCACACCTCAGTGGCTTTCGTCGCCGGCACAGCTTGATATTGCGGTGAAGTCGCTCTACAACGTTGCCAGCGGGTCGGGTCGTTACTTTGCTAACGGCGTACAGCCGACCACCTTTGGGAACCCGGACGGCACCGGCATCACGTTCTGTGACGGCGATTGCACCCTGACCGGCGACGGCGGCGGCATCATGGTTGTAACCGGCAAGCTGACGCTTCATGGCCAGTTCAGCTTCCGGGGAATCATTATCGTTACCGGCCAGGGCGGCGTCGACCGCCGGGGCGCCGGTAACGGAAACATCGAGGGGAATATGGTTATTGCGCCATACGTCAACAGCAGTGTTTATCCTGCTACCGAACCCGTCGGAACCGCATTCCTCGCACCTCAGTACGATTTGTCAGGCGGCGGTGCTTCCACGATTCAGTACAACTCGACGGCGATCAACGAGGGCCTCGTTGCGGTAAGCAACTTCGTCCTTGGCGTTGTCGAAAAATAACGCTGGTTCGGAAGACAGTAAAAAGAGGATGCCGCGAAGTCGGCATCCTCTTTTTCGTATTCATAAGCTCGGAGTCTACATGGTCAGGCATTGTGCTTGAGTGCAAGCTCCAAAAAGTTTTCGAACAATATCCGTCCGTCGCGAGATTCATTCGGATGCTCCCACCTGGTCGGATTCTTCGACCAATCTTCGAATGACTTCTCGAGATGAAACTGTACGCAGTAGATCAACTGACCATCGGTACGTTTGACCATCATCTGGTTCTTGCAAAGATACGATGTCGCCAAGAGCCTGAATCCTTTCGGAACCCCATCGACCTGCACGCCGTGGTTCTGCCACACGCGAAGTATATTGTCCTCCTTCGTGTACTCCTGCCAAACGCCCGTTAGATCCTGATCGCTGTCGCCGAAGATCGGGTCGTCTTTATCTACGATCTTAACGAAACGATATTGATACTCCACAACCCGATCCGATCGCTTCTCAGAAAGGTCCAGATCGTCCAGGGTCTTAAGAGGAGCGCCGAATGACATCCCCACAAGCTGATGCGACCCGCAGATCGCCAGCACAGGAATTCGCGTCGCGACGATGAACCGCCTGAAATCGTCGAGGTGCTTCGGATTGTAATAGTCGAAGTCGCTGAACGTGCCACTCATTACGATCGCGTCGGGCTTGAAGTCCCGCACCGCTTGTGCGACCTCGGACAAGTGGACGGTCATCGTTTTCGGGTTCTTTACAAGCCGGATGACGTTCTGTGCGATGTTGTTGCAGGCCAGCGAGGAAACCTTTCGCTCGAACCGTAATTTTGTCTCGATCGCACCCGCCCAGTCGGTGCGAGCCAACGGCGAAAGATCCGACTCGTATCGCAGCAGGCAGTTTACGATCAGCACGCGCGCGTGTTCGATCCGCTTCTCGATAGGCTCGTAGTTGCAGTATGCCTGTCGATTGTATGGAAACGGCAGCTCTTCAGAAACCGTTGTTTTTATCGCCGCGTCGAACATAGAGACAAACTCTAAACTAAAACTTCCGAAGTCCGAAATACCGGCCCTTCGAAAGTATGATGATTATATCAGGAAGCTCTTTGCTTGGTCGATTGCTTGAATTCCGGCATTTGCTCGCCGGGCCCTATCTCCAAAAGCTCCGTTCGGATCGCTTTCAGGAGTCGTGAACGAAGTCTCGAGCCTTTCACGGAATTCGTCTCCACTACCAGCCTCGTCCTCTGCCACGCCGTCTCCAACTCATCGGCCACCAGCGAGATGCGTGTTATGTCGTAGGGTATGGCAAACTCACGGCAACCGAGTCTCGCGAAAACACGCATGTAGCGAGCTGTCGCAAGATCGGGGCAGGAATATCGCCGGCGGCCAACCTGGAGCTCTATGCCCAAAAGCGTGTGGAGGATCTCGGCGGCATTTTCCTTTTCCGGCACATCCAGTGTGAGGCTGCGTGTGCGGAGCGCGCGGATCTTGTCACGGTAGATCGCCGGCAGCCACGCATCCGCAAGTGCGGTGCGTAGATCGGCGATCTCGTTTGAAGTTTGCTTTTCGATATCGGCGGGCAGGGTAGCTTATTCGTTAAGCCGGCCGATGCTCTGGACCGGCTGCGAAAATCTCTCGATCACGCCATTGCTGAAAATGCCAAAGTACAAGACCCCGATCACCATAATCAGCAGGGCCGCGGCAAAACCGATGGGCATCTTCGGCTCGAGCCATTCCGACGTACGCTCGCGGAAGAACATCACGACGATCAGCCGGAGGTAGTAGTACGCCGATATTGCGGTATTGACCACTGCAACGACGACCAGCAAGGTGAGCATAGGGCTTCCTGCTTCGAGAGCTGGACGGAATACCAGCACCTTACCCATGAACCCCGCCGTGAGCGGCAATCCGAGAAGCGAAAGCATGAACAGGGCAAGCGTGAACGCCAGTACCGGCGACTTGAAGCCGATGCCGTTGTAATCCTCAAACTCGCTGCGCCGGTCGTTCTTCTGGCCGACAAGGGCGACGATCGCAAATGCACCAAGATTTGTGATCGCGTATGTCAGCATATAGAACGCGACCGAAGCTATTGCCTCGTCCCGAGCCTGGGTCGAGCGTGCCGCACCGGCCCCGATGAAACCCACCATCGCGTATCCGGCGTGGGCGATCGACGAGTATGCGAGCATGCGTTTGACGTTGCTCTGCATGATCGCGATGACGTTCCCCGCGGTCATCGACAATATCGCCATTACCGTCAAAGCGGTCATCCACGATTCATGCAAATAGCCGGATGCCTGGACACCGGCGACGAGCGGGAAACCGAGCACGAAGACACGTACGAACGACGCGAATGCCGCAGCCTTTGGGCCAGCCGCCATAAATCCCGTTACCGGTGTCGGAGCTCCCTCATACACGTCAGGGGTCCAGATGTGAAATGGAACGGTCGCGACCTTGAATCCGAAGCCGATGATCATCATCGCTCCGCCGACGAGAAGCAGGGCGGGGAAGTTCGCATTCGCAACGCGGGCCGCGATCTCGGTTACATTCGTCGAGCCGGTGGCGCCGTAAACCAGTGCCATTCCGTAAAGCAGGAACGCGGACGCGAACGAACCGAGAATGAAATACTTCATCGCGGACTCATTCGATTTCAGATCGCCGCGTCTGAGTCCGCACATCACATATGTCGCGATCGACAGCGTTTCGAGGCCGAGGAATATCACGACAAGGTCGTTGCCCGATGCCATCAGCATCATCCCGAAGGTGGCGAACATCAAAAGCGCATTGTATTCGCCTACCGGAACGTCCTCGCGTTCGACCCAGACGGTTGAAACCAGCACAGTCATCGCCGTTACAAGCAGGAAAACGAATGAGAATCCGAGTCGCAGGTTGTCGTGAGCGATCATTCCGCTCCAGGTTCCCGCAGGTTGCGGCTCATTCCACATCATCGCGAGTAGCACGCCCGAAACGACCAGCCCGGCGAGCGAGATGATACCGGTTGTCACGCGGTCTTTCGGAAAGAAGCTGTCGTAAACCATGGCAACGATCCCGGCAAGAGCGACGACAAGCTCAGGCAGGATGATGCCGATGTTCACGTTTGGAGTAACTAATTCCATAATCGAGTAGGACGCTTTCGTCCTTATTTCTTGTCGGACGCAGCCGTCCGTTCCACCTGGGCGTGATCTACGGATCCGCCCGCCTGCTGACCGACGCGTTCCTGTATGGCGCGTACGGATTCCTGCGAGCGGTCGAGAAACGGTTTCGGGTAAACACCCATGTAAACCATCAGCAATACAAGCGGCGTGATCAATCCGATCTCGCGCCAGCTCAGATCGGCAAGCGACCTGTTCTTTTCATTCGTCACCTTGCCAAAGAAAACGCGCTGGACCATCCAGAGCAAGTAGACGGCCGCGAAAATAACTCCGGTTCCCGCGAGCATCGTCGCGATGTAATTCCAATTGACGCTCGACGTGATCTCAAGGACGGTCGATTTCCACATGCCGAGCATGATCAGGAATTCTCCGACGAATCCGTTCAGGAACGGCAGCCCGATAGACGACATCGTCGTGATCACGAAGATCGTGGCGTAGATGGGCATAACGTTCGCGAGACCCCCGAAGTCGGAGATCTGTCTCGTATGCCTGCGTTCGTATATGAACCCGACAAGCAGGAAGAGTGCACCGGTCGAGACACCGTGATTCAACATTTGGTAGAGCGCGCCCTGCATTCCCCATTCGGTGAACGAGAACATACCCAGGATGACAAATCCCATGTGAGCTACCGATGAATACGCAACAAGCCGCTTCATGTCGGGCTGCACCATCGCAACGAGTGCTCCGTAGACGATACCGATGATCGCGAGGATGATGAACAGGAACGCCCATTCGCGACTTGCCTCCGGAAATAGAGTGAAGTTGAACCGCATCAGGCCGTACGTTCCCATCTTTAGCAGGATCGCGGCCAGGACAACCGATCCGGCAGTCGGAGCCTCGGTGTGCGCGTCGGGCAGCCACGTGTGGAACGGGAACAGCGGGACCTTGATCGCGAAAGCGAGGGCGAACGCAAGAAACAAAAGCGTACCGGTCGAACCCGCAAACGCGAGGTTGCCGAGCTTGAGCGAATTGAGCAGCGTGACGTAATCGAACGTGCCGGTACCGGTTGCGTCGGCATGCAGGTAATAGAGTGCAATGATCGCCACGAGCATCAACAGGCTTCCAAGGGCCGTGAAGATAAAGAACTTGACCGCTGCGTAGATGCGATCTTTACCGCCCCAAATCCCGATGAGAAAGAACATCGGAACAAGTGAAGCTTCGAAGAAAAGGTAAAACACGAGCAGATCAAGCGAAACGAAAACACCGATCATCGCCGACTCGAGCAGCAGCAGGAAGATGTAGAACGCCGTCGGCCGTTTCTCGACCGCGTGCCATGCAGAAAGGACCGAGATCGGCATGATGAACGTTGTCAGGATCACAAGCCAGAGGCTTAGCCCGTCAACGCCCAGGTGGAAGTTCGTATTGATCGCCTGTATCCAGGGAACGTTCTTCTCGAAAAAGAAACCTGATGCCGACTGGGCACCCTGATCCGCAATTAGAAGAAGCGAGATCAGAAAGTTCAGCGTGGTGAAGATCAGCGCGAGCCATTTGAGCTGGGACTCCTGTTTCCAGAACATCTGGTGTGCAAGCGTCAGCGCCGCGCCGATCACCGGCAGCAGGATCAGTATCGTTAAGAGATTCTCAGAAATGAAATCCATTATATTCATTCATTGTTCGTTGATCGTCGTTCGTCGCTTCGGATCCTGCAACGAACTACGAACAACGAACCACTAACCAACAAGCTTGAGCCCGTAATAAATAAAATATCCGAGCACGGCAAGCGCTCCGAGCAAAATTATCGCCGCGTAGCTGCGGACAAATCCGACCTGTATTCCGCGCAGCGCTCGACCCATCTCGGTGACAAAGTAGCCAATGCCATTGACGATGCCGTCGATAAACCCGAGATCGAAGCCTTTCCAAAGACCCTCACGCGAGAGTTTGGTCAGGGGATCGACGATGTAGCCGTTGTAAAGCTCATCGATGCGCCATTTCTCTTCGAGTATGCGCGGCATGCGACGGAGAGGCGTCTTTCCGAACAGAGCGATGCCGATACCGATCCCTGCCAGCGCGAGCAATACCGACAGCCCGGCCAGCAATCGCTCATTGCGTACTTCCTCGGGCGAGTGGGCGTCTGTCCCGGTTGCCGCCGCCACCAGTATCGGCGGTTCGACAGAAGCGTAAAGCGTATTCAATTCGCGGTCGGTGATCGAAGCGTGCGGCTTTGCGGGCGTCTCATGTCCGTTCTTCGACCCGACCTTCGCGATCACGGGTTCCAGCGTGTGTTCAAAGACATTCGGAATCGCCCCGCCGCTCAACGCATATGGAACGCCGACCAGACCGCCGACGGTCGACAACACCGCGAGCAC
>CAMLKY010000059.1 GCA_946480545.1 uncultured Acidobacteriota bacterium | reverse complement strand
TAACCAATAGAACTACGCCTGACAATATCGTCTCTACACGAAGCGATGCGGCCAGCCCGACACAGAAAAGAAGGCCGGTCATGGCCACGAACCGTGGAAAGATCTTGTCTTCGGCCCGCATCTTAAGGGCGCACAGGTTCGCGATCGCGTAGTAGATGAGAATGGTGAACGCGGCCGCGGAGACTACAAACTCAAGCGTTCCGAATATGCTGAGCAGGATCACGACGACCCCGGTAATCACGATCCCGACGTCGGGAACCTTCGATGTTTCGTTCGTGTGTTCGAGGGTTGCCGGCAGGTCGTTTCGGCGCGCCATCGCAAACATCATCCGACTTATGCCGATGATCTGACTCAGCAGCACGCCAAGCATGGCTGTGGCTGCCCCGATCCCGATGATCCAGAAGACCAGCGGAAGATCAAAATCGAGTGCGGCCCGCTGAAGGGGCGACGTGGTTTCAGCTAGTCGCTCGGCACCGACCGATCCGACCGCCACAAGCGCCACGGCACTGTATAAAAGCAGCGACACCACGATAGTTATGATCACCGCACGCGGGATCGTCTTCTCGGGCTCGTGAACTTCTTCGCCGAGTGTCGCGATGCGAGCGTAGCCGGTGTACGCGAAGAATAGCAGAGCGGCCGACTCCGCGATGGGGCGGAGGCCGTTCGGCGCGAACGGCTCGAGATTGCTCATCGAGAACTCGGGTATCCCCGCCGCCACGAAATACACGAGTGTCATCACGGTGATCGACACGATAACGGCATTCAACCGACCCGCCCGCTTGATGCCGAAAAGGTTTGCAATTGTCAGTAGAGATGCGGCGACGACGGCTGCCGCGCGTGGCGAGACCGCGGGTACCAATTGTGCAAAGTAGCTTCCAAAGCCGAGGGCCACCGTCCCACCGGCCGCGAGCTTGCTTGCCAGGAACATCCATCCGGCCGTGTACCCGAACAGCGGATGCAGGAGCCGGTAACCATATTCGTAAGTCCCACCCGACTGCGGATATTTTGCGGCGAGCTCGGCGGAACTCAGCCCGTTGCACGTCGCAGCGATGCCGGCTATCAGGAGTCCGATGATGAATGCAGGACCCGCAACACCGGCCGCTACTCCGGTAACGACAAAGATCCCAGCTCCGATGATCGCACCGAGACCCACACCGACAGCGTCGAAGAGCGTCAGATCTCTCCTTAACGGTCCGTCGGCGATCGGGGCGACTTTAGTCGTTTGCTTCATCGTTCCGTTTGCGTGCCATCATTGCATCGATCGATATCGTCCCCGCGCCGACCAGCAAGAGAAAGATCGACCCGAGCAGCATCGCCCAGTCGGTCCGCATCTCATGCGCCATTCCCCAAAAACCGTAGTAGGGAACGTTGCGAAGAGTAAATCCCCCGAAACCTGCGCCGAGCAGGATCGGGATCTTGGTCGACACGATGGCGACGATCATGTTGATGATGAGCGGGATCGCGGCGAGACGCGTTACGAGGCCGACTATGATAAGCGCACCGCAAACTATCTCGACCACTCCTACTAAAGGCGCGGTAAATTCGGGTGAAGGAATACCGATCTTCGCAAAGCGTCCGACCCCGTTTTCTGCAGGGAAAAGAAACTTCTGGATCCCCTCGGACAGAAAAACCGCCCCGACGATCAAGCGGATGAGAAGGGTCGCGGGTGGCGCCGTGGTGGAAATAATTTGCTGGAGCATGCGACGAATACCGACAGAGCTTTAACAACGATACTCTGTCGATTTTACATCAAAGGATCGATGAAACTTCGTCTACTCATATTCGGCGTCTCATGTCTGTTGTTCTTGTCGGGTATGGTCGCCGCGCAGGCCGAAGGCAGTAGGCCGGTTGCGCCGAACCTAACGTTTACCACGACGGATGGAAAACCCTGGAGCTTGCACGACAACCGTGGCCGCATCCTCGTTTTGAATTTCTGGGCAACTTGGTGTGGGCCCTGCCGAACTGAGGTCCCGTATCTGGTGAAGATCGCAGAAGAGTACAAGATGCGCGGCGTGAGTGTCGCGGGTGTTTCGCTCGACGACCCGGGCAGCCCTCTGGTGGCCAAGTTTGCAGCCGAGTACAAGGTTAACTATCCGATCCTCTTACCCGAGGCGGAATCACCGTTCTTCAAGCTGGAGAACGTCCCGATGACTCTCGTGATCGATGCCGAGGGCCGGCTCGCGCAAACGTATAAGGGTGCGGTGCCCGAGAAGCTCTTGCGGGCAGATCTCGAAAAACTGATCGGCAAAAATTAACTCACGGTCGACCAGGTAAGTGTGTAAGCGGGCGGAACGTTCTTCACGATCAGCGGGCTGCGCTTCGACTTGCCGTAGCGGGCACGCATGAATTCGCGAAGCTTGATAGCCGAAGGGAAGTAGTAGCCGTGTGCGTACTGAAATGTGCGGAATGTGCAGCCGAGCTGCATGAACTTATCGATCTCGAGCAAGATCTTTTCCCCGACTTCGTTCGGCATCGACACGAACGGGAGGCAGCATATGATCGTACCGACCTTACCCAAACCCGATCGCGAATGGATATCCGCAGCGTTCAAAGCATTGCCGCGGACGATCTTCATGCTGGGATAATTTTTCCTTAGAGTGCGTTCGATGCCGAGGTAGGATGCGTTGTTCGGAACCACGTCCTGCAGGAACTTAGTGATGGCACCGGTCCCGACTCCGAGTTCGAGGACTACGTTGTTCTCGGCAGGCTTAATTCCCGACACCATGCGCCGCGCGAGCTCGGGAGAGCTTGGCGTAATGGACCCGACAGTTCCGGGATTCTTCAAAAAGGCCTGTAAGAACTGAATGTTCTCGTTCATCCCTATGGAGCGCACTATGCGACAGGAGCCTCGGCCCCGGTAGTGCTGTCAGACGTAACCTCCGTATTTTCAACGGCCATTTTATAATCACAATCTTCGTTTTTGCAATAACGAACGGTTCCGTCGCGCTTTGTGGTCTTCTCCAGCAGGTACGGCGCACCGCACTGCGGACACGGCTCCTGTACCGGCTTGTCCCAGTAAACCTCGTCGCATTTCGGATAGTTCGAGCACCCGTAAAAAGCCTTTCCACGACGCGATTTCTTGACGACGATCTCACCGTCACCACACTTTGGACATTTGATCCCGAGTGTTTCGCGCTTCACGTAATCGCACTTCGGATAGTTCGAGCACGAAATAAATTCTCCGAAGCGTCCCTGGCGGCGAACCAACTGAGCTCCGTCTTTCGGGCAAAACTCGTTTTCCAGCGGGACTGGCGGCGCCGCAGGCTTTTGATCGCCTTTAGCGATCTTGCGGATGTTCTTACATTCGGGATATCCGGTGCATCCGTAGAATGAGCCAAAGCGTCCCTTCTTGAGGGCCATCTCGCGGCCGCACAGCTCGCATGCCGGGATCTCTTCAGCCGGGCTGCCGTCGCCGTCGGCGGCACCGTCGCCTTTCCGGGTAACCTCGCGCGTGTTCTGGCATTCGGGATAGTTCTCGCACGCCAGGAATTGGCCGAACCGTCCGAACTTGATAACCATCCTCGAGCCGCACCGCTCGCAGACCTCGTCGGTCGGGATGGACATTTTCTTCTTGCCTTTTATCGTTTCGGCGGCGATCTCCAGATCTTTCGAAAATTTACCGTAGAACTCGCGCAACGCATCCTGCCACCGCAGCTTGCCGTCTTCGATCTCGTCCAGCTCTTCTTCCATCCGAGCCGTGTACCGCTCGTTGAAGATGTCATCGAAGCTTTCGACAAGCAGATCGTTGACGGTCATCCCAAGCGGCGTAGGGTGGAAACGACCCTCGATCTTTTCGACATACTCTCGATCCTGGATCGTGGTCATGATCGCAGCGTACGTCGACGGCCGTCCAATACCTTTTTCTTCGAGCGCCTTTACGAGCGTCGCTTCGGAATATCGCGGCGGCGGCTCGGTGAAATGCTGTTCGGGTGTGATCGAGTTGAGCTTTAACGTCTCACCCTGCTCGACGAGCGGCAGACTGCGTTCTTCGTCCTCATCTTCGCCTTCTGCAGGTTTCTCGTCACGGCCCTCCTGATACACCTTCAGGAAACCGTCGAATTTCTGAACGGATCCCGTGGAACGGAAGAGGAACCGGCCTGCTTTGATATCGATCGTCGTCTGGTCGAAGATCGCCGGCATCATCTGTGAAGCGACGAAGCGCTGCCAGATCAACCGATAGAGCTTCAGCTCGTCCGGCCCCAGCTTATTCGCAAGACTTTCGGGTGTCCGGTTGACGTCCGTCGGGCGGATCGCCTCGTGAGCGTCCTGTGCATCCTTCTTCCCTTTATAGAAGTTAGCCTTCGCCGGCAGGTATCGTTCGCCGTACGTGCCGCCGATGAATTCGCGGACCTCGCCGAGGGCCGCATCGGAAACGCGGGTCGAATCGGTACGCATGTAAGTGATCAAGCCAACCGCGCCTTCGGATCCAACCTCGATGCCCTCGTAAAGCTTTTGTGCGAGCATCATCGTTTTCTTTACAGCGAAGCCGAACTTTCGCGACGCTTCCTGCTGCAGCTTCGAGGTGATGAACGGCGGCGTTGCGTTCCGCTTTCGTTCTTTGGTCGTCACCGAATCGACAATAAACGTTTGCTCACCGGCCTCGTTGACGATCGCTGTCGCCTCTTCGTCGGTCCGGATGTGGGTCTCGTTCGCTTTTACGTCCTCGTCGAACTTTCCGGTCTTGACCGTCTTATCCTCGATCTTATAAAGACGCGAATCGAACTTCGGAGGCAGTGCCGCCGTGAGGTTCGCGATGATGCTCCAGTATTCGGTCTTTACGAACGCCTCGATCTCGCGCTCGCGCTCGACTACCAATCTGACCGCGACCGTCTGAACGCGGCCCGCCGACAGCTTTCCGCCGATCGTCTTCCATAGGATCGGCGACACCTTGTAACCGACGAGCCGGTCGAGTACACGACGAGCCTGCTGGGCGTCGACCAGGTTTTTATTTACCTGCTTCGGCTCCTTGAAAGCGTCCTGGATCGCCGTCTTGGTGATCTCATTGAACATCACCCGGAACACCGGCTTGACGGGTTTCTTCGGAACGATCTCCTCGGCGAGATGCTGACAGATCGCCTCACCCTCGCGATCCGGGTCGGCTGCAAGGTAGATCGCATCGCTCGCTTTCGCCGCCTTCTTCAGCTCCGAAACTATCTTTTTATTATTGCGTTTTTTGGTATCGGGAATGACCTCATAGGTCGGCTCGAAATTATTTTCGACATCGACGCCGAGGTCTTTCGCCGGCAGATCCTTGATATGACCGATCGACGCGAGCACCGTGTAATCGGACCCAAGATATTTGTTGATCGTCTTTGCCTTTGCAGGCGATTCGACTATTACTAAGTTCTTACCCATTGAAAAAAAATATCAGAGCAATATGGGCTCTGACGTTCTGACTTCTAGCACCTAATTTACGTCCCTGTCAACACGCGACGATTTTTAGATGATAATTCGGCCGGTAGCGATGACCGTGTAATTGGGTCGCCAGATGAGCCGGTTTTTGGGGCCTAATCCACCGGATTTTCCCCGGCAATTACTTTACGCATGAACTCCTTTGCACCCGCATTCGGCTCGACTGCGTAAGCGTTCTTTAACCAGCTCTGGATCGTCGGATCACGTTCGGCCAGCGGGATCGCGCCCAGCGCGTGAACGGCCATGTTCCGGTTCCGGACCACCGGGCTTCGAAGTCCTGCTTCTATCAGTCGCAGACCCTTACCCGGAAAACGTCGCAACTCCTGAAGTACCCAGTCGAGCTTCTGATGATCGGCGTACTCGGGGCCGAGGCCGAGATCATCGGCCGCCCCCGTCGCGATGGTTTCGATCGGGATCGTTTTTTCAGCGTGCTCGATAAGCAGGTCGATTCTCTCAGGCTGATCCGTTTGCAGCGCATCCCACCAATAGTCTTCGCCGCTCTTGATCCGTTCGAAATAATACGGCCACGGATCCATCCCGAGAATTCGGGCCGATTCCGTTGCCGTCCAGAATGTTGGGCGATCTTTAGATTCGATCTGCTCCAGGACTTTCTCGTTCCAGCCCGGTTGCTGCTTTACGTTCTTTACCGATCTGAGCATCGGCTCCCGGCGTGTCTGCCAGCTAGCCTTCAACCCATCCGACAGATCAGCAAAATTCTCGTCGTTGCCGAGAAATTGCTCGAGGCGGTCCACAAAGACCAACGCCGCAAGACCGTTGTCGCGTCGCTCCAGGACTTTCAAGTATGCCTCATAGGTTTCCGCGCCTTCCGGATAGCTTTCGTAGCCTTCTGCCGGACCGGACCCGCTGAGGATCGCCGTGAGTATCTCACCCGCCGAATGCACAAACTCATCATCGAGATCGCCGCGTTTGACCTTCTCGCTCAAGTCGCCAGCTCGGGCGCATGTCAGGGCCGTGTACTCGTGCATTATCTCGTTGCTGTAGCCCTCGCGAAGCAGCCAGTCTTTTATGTAAGGATCCTCGGTCGAACCTAGTCGTTCGACAATATGAATGCGTCCCCAACCGCGCACGTGCTGAGCCAGCTTCCATAGATTGGTCTCTACATCCGTCTCCGAGTTCTGGATCGCCACCGAAACGTAGAGAGTAAACTCTTCGTGCCGGCCGAGCGTCATCAGGAGATCCAGGTCGGACTGGTCTCGGAACAGGCCGATGATCGAGATCGCAAACTTCACGACCTCGCGATCTGCGGATTCCATCGCCAGCCAACAAGCGATCGAATGAAGCCGGTCCTGATCTCGTGGCGGCGATTCGACCAGTCGCTCGAGAAATGAGTCGACGATCCCGATCGTATTCGCCGAGGTGAGAATTTTATACAGGCGTTCCAGATTCGAGTTCGAGCTTTCCTTTGTGAGGTCGATAAGAGCCGTGTGCAGGTCGTCCAGCTTCTTGTCGGCCGAGCGCCCCTCTAGCGGCGAGCCAAGTACCGAATCGATCGCGCCTGCTGCCCAGCCTATTTGACTGTCGCCACGAACCAAATCCTCATCGGGAAGCGTTTCGCCTCCTTCGGCAAGGCCCAGGGTATCTTCGTGTATGTGGTTTACGATGTGCCAATAGATCGACTTGCGCTGCCCCCAAGGCGCGTCCAGATCGGAGATGCTCCAGGTTTTATTCGTGAAGAACGGAAGCTTCATAAAAACATGATCGCAAAACAGCAGCGCTCACGCGCGGCGGGCGTAATGTTTGCCCGGCAGAACACGGATCAGATCGCGAATATCCAGAGCCACGAGGGCTGCATTCAGGTCGCCGAACGATAAACCGCTCGACTCAAGCAGCGCGTCGATGTGGGTGGCTTCGTCGCACGCCAGCAGCGACCATACACGACGCTCATCGGAATCGAGACCCGCGGGGGCTCGTAACCCGGACTGAATCGGATTTGCTTCGTCGATCTTCGGCGGCAGTATCGCCGCAGCGATCTCACTCGGCAATTCGCAGACTACGAATTCGCGGATGTTATGTTGCCCGGTACGGCCATTACTTCACGATTCTGTTCCATCGCAAGCCGTGCTGTGATGAGCGAGCCGCTTCGTTCAGATGCTTCGATGATCAAGACGCCGAGGCTCAATCCGCTTATGATCCGGTTACGGTACGGGAAGTTGTCTTTGAGCGGCGGCGTTCCAAGCGGGAATTGTGAGACGACCGCGCCACCCGAATCCAGGATCTCTTTGATGAGCCGCGTGTTCTCCTTTGGATATGCCCCGTCGATACCGGTTCCCAGCACTCCGACCGTTTTCCCGCCGCCGCGCATCGCCCCGCGATGTCCGGCTGTGTCGATCCCGCGTGCGAGACCTGACACGATGCAGATACCGCGCGATGCGAGATCGCGGGCGAGCATCTCCGCCGCATTCGTTCCGTACGTCGAACACAATCGTGACCCGATGATCGCAACGCAGGGAAGCTCCAGTGATGCGGCCCACTCGCCGCGAACGTAGAGTGTTATCGGCGGATCGGCGATCTCGCGGAGCATAGCCGGATAACTGCCGTCGTCGAGTATGAGAATGTCGCCGCCGAGTCGTTTGACACGTTCGAGCTCGGTGGCGGCCCGCTCGTCGAACTCGCGGCCCATGATGCTTTCGACGGTTTCAGGTTTAAGCCGCAGTGATTCAAGCTGTGACCTTGTCGCGTGAAAAACATTCCCGGGCGAGCCGAATGCCTCGAGCAGCTTCGTAGCCACCCGCGGCCCAACGCCAGGCGTCATGTTGAGAGCAATCCAGGACTTCATTCGGATTTGGGATTTCGGAATTCGGATTTGGGATTTCGTCGTTGCTTAGTGGTTTTGATCGCCGAAACGATGATTGCGACAAGCTGGTTAGCCTCATCGATCAGACTCGCAAGCCGGTCTATGCGGACAATTTCCGATTCCACCAACAACTCCAGCCAGTAAGCCGACTCATCTGCTTCCTCCTCGACGATACTCAGCTTTGCGATAAAGTCCGCTGTCGACTTGGCG
>CAMLKY010000058.1 GCA_946480545.1 uncultured Acidobacteriota bacterium | reverse complement strand
TGAAAGAAAAAGCCGGGATGGAGGACCTTGTAAAAGGTCCGCGTTGCTTCCAGCGACCTTGGCACGTCGGCGAACCAGTTCGGATACTCCACCATCACCGAAAAGATCGTCCCGCCAAGCACGATCATCACCAGGCAGAAATATGCCATGACAAGTATTGTTTGCAGCTTTTTCATATCGGTGTGTGCGGAAGGCCGCCGAAATAATACGCGTAAACGATCGACTTTTCAATGTGTTCAAATTTCGGTCGCTTGTCGCGATCTCCGCGAACTCGGCACCAGATTGGTTCCGTGTACGCTCGTATGGTCAGCTTTTCTCTCACCTGCATCGTGTGCTAAGTTCACAGTTGTTCGCCGATACCTGCTTCTGACAACCAGCAAACAAAAACCGACAACTAAACCCTGATGTGGTACTGGACGAAAATCTTGTTTCTGACTTTTCTCGGCGCGGTCGGCGTGTGGCTCATCTATGAGCTGCTCACGTTTCCGGCAATAGCAGATCTGCGTACTGAGAACCCTGTCACATCATCGATGATCGAGTACCGGCTTTCCGAAGCCAGGGCCGAGGGGCGTGAGCCGCGAAAGTACATGATCTGGATGCCGATCGATCAGATCTCGCCTCACCTTCAGCGAGCCGTTCTCGCAGGTGAAGATTCCAGGTTCTTCGAGCACAACGGATTCGATTGGGAAGCGATCCAGAAGGCCTGGGACGAGGCTGTGAAGGAAGGCGAAAAGGAAGCACGTGAAGAGTGCGAGGCTGACGCGAAGAGCAAACAGGAGAAGCGCGATTGCAGGCCCACCGAAGACGACTGGATACCGCCGATGCCAAGCTTCCGACGCGGCGCGTCAACAGTCACGCAGCAGCTCGCGAAAAATCTCTACCTGTCCGAGGATCGTAACTTCCTCCGCAAGGGACGCGAAGCGGTTTACACATACTTCCTCGAACGCAACCTTTCGAAGAAGCGAATCCTCGAGCTCTACCTGAACGTGATCGAATGGGGCGACGGCGTCTATGGAGCCGAAGCAGCTGCACGCACATACTTCAACAAATCCGCCTCGAACCTGACCCGCGAAGAAGCCGCATTCCTTGCGGCGATGATCCCGTCACCGCTCAACGTCTTCAACCCCCAAAAGAACCGCAAACGCGTAGTCCGACGCCAACGCGTGCTTCTCAAATACATGAACGGGATGAAGCTTGCCTACTGATCACCAGCAGCTCGGTCGTTTGAGCTTCATCGACAATGTAAGGATCTGGGTCTGCCCGGACACGCCGTAGCCGCCACCTCCGATCGCATAGACATGACAATCCGGCCCGGTCACGGTTCCCGGACTGTAGGTCGCCGATAGTAACGAATTGACCCTCATCCACGTGTTCGTAAGCGGATCGAAGCGTTCGACCGTTGCCGTCACATCACCGAATTCGCCAAACTCGCGTGCGAAACCACCGACAGCGTAGATCTCTCCGTTTGGTCCGACCGCGGCCCCTACCCCGTCCCTCGAGGTTGGCATCCTTGTGCCCAGTGACCAGGTGTTGGTGGCGGGGTCGTAAACCTCGACCGTCCCCATCAGTCCGGTCCGCCATTGATCGGATCCCCCGATCACGTGTATACGGCCGTCTTTTCCGAGCACCGCGCCGAATTGCTGGCGAGCGACAGTCATTGGAGCTCCAACGGTCCAGGTGTCCGTCTCGGGGTCGTAGATCTCGAGCGATGTAAGATGGCCGTGAGGAATATTGTGACCGCCGATCACATAGATACGCCCGTCAAGGCCCGTGATCGCTTTGTGTCCTGTTCTTCCGACTGCCATCGGGGTGACCTCGCTCCATGTATTCGACGCCGGATCGTAGGCCTCCACCGTCGTCACGCCGCCATAGCCATGACTCTCCGGGCATCCACCGAAAGCGTATATTTTTCCGTTCAAGGCTCGTGCAACGGCGAGCGATGTGCGGGCGGTCGGCATCGGAGCCCGTATCGTCCATTGGTTCAGGCTTATATCGTAGGCTTCGGTAACGGTGGTCATATCCGGGTCACCGATGATGTTTCCGCCGAACGCATAGATCTTTCCATCGCCGCCGACGGCAACGGCAACTCCAGCCCGCGAGATATTCATGTTCGCGCCAAAACTCCAGGACTGGCTGATCGATGGTGAATGGAGGACGAGAATCAGGAAGATGATTAGAAGGGAGGTGCTGATCGAATCCTTTCGCATGCGCAGTGTCTCCTTAGGAGTGCTGGGCACGAAGGCAAGATCAAACGGTAACACAGAACCCGCTCATCTTGATTAGCATTTAGCAGAGAACTGCTTTGTATACTGGACGACTAAAGGGGAACCATGAGTTGCAAAAAGAGGCTGCAATCACATGCAGCCTCTCTTTGAATCGACAACCGGTTGATGGTCAATGAGCACCTGCTCGCGCGACCGCGGCTCTTGGGCCGCCGACGATCCTCATTTCATCCACCACCCACTTTGCGTCGCCGAATTTCTCGGTGACGAAGAGCACGTAGCGGATGTCGACCGAAATCGTTCGGTTTCGCTCGGGATCGTAGTAGAAGTCATTACCGAGCCCCTCGTAGTTGCCGTCGAACACGAGTCCGACCTGCTCGCCGTTTCCGTTGAGAACCGGCGAGCCTGAGTTTCCACCGATGATGTCGGTTGTCGCGAGGAAGTTCACGACGACGCTGTCACCGCTGCCGTAGCGTCCGAAGTCGCGGGCCCGCTGGAGGTCCTTCAGCTTCTGCGGAACGTCGAACGGATTGACGCCGGTATCCTTCTCGAGCATGCCCTTGATGGTCGTGAAGGGAGTACGGAACTCGGCTTCGCGCGGGCTGTAGCCCTTGATGTTGCCGTAGGTGAACCGAAGTGACGAGTTGGCATCCGGATACGGTGTAACGCCTCTCATCTCGGCGAGACCCTGCTGGTACAGCAACCGAACGCGATCGATCTTCGAAGCGAACTCGTTCGAACGTGCGACTGCCGCATCTCGCTCCTTCTTGAGAGCCATCGCGAACCCCTTTACGTCATCGCGCTCCGGCCGGTACTCGGTCGTTTGCGGACCGTACAAAGCAGCGAGCGTCTCGGCCGTCCAGTAGGTGCCTTCGGCGATACTCTTTGCGAAAGCCTCTTCTGCGGCGCGACGGTTACCCTTGTCCTTGAAAAAATTCTCGACCCACTCGAATTTCTGTCCCTCGGGCAGCTCGGCGAATGCACGCAGGAAAAACTTGATCATCTCGCGTTCGTAAACCGGCTCGCGATCGGCGAGCGCTTTCTCGATCTCGGCGAGTTTGGTTGCTCGTTCTGCATCGGACAACGACTTACCCGACGCAATAGCAGCGTAGACCTGACCGAGTATCACGGTTTCCGGCGACGGTATGCGGCGAAGGATGACATCACGCTTAGCGTAGCGGTTCGACGCTTCAGACAAAGTTCTCAATTCGGACAACACGGTGCCGTACTTCTTCTGGCGGTCCGGCGAGCCGTTGATCCACGACGCGAACTGAGCTTCTTCAGCCTGTCGTTTCTCGACCACATTCGATTGACGCAGCCTCAGAGCACCACCGTCATAAACTTTGAAAGCGTTATCGAAGCTCGCAATGTCGGATTGAAATTCTATGCGTTTCTTTTCGTCGCTCTCGCCGATAAGCCGCAACGCATCGCTTCGTGCATCAAGCCACGCCGCGAGGAAAGGGAAGTTGGCATCGCGAGCGTACTCGATAGATTGAGACTCGCGATACCGTGTCGTACCGCCCGGATATCCGAGAACAAAAACGAAATCGTCCTCCTTAAGTCCGCCGATGTTGATCGTCAGAAAGCGCCTGGGCTTCATCGGCACATTATTCGGCGAGTACTCGGCCGCGGACCCGTCGGGCGCCGTGTAGGCCCGCAGGAAAGTGAAATCGCCCGTGTGGCGCGTCCATTCGAAGTTGTCGGGATCGCCACCGAACACACCGATGTTGCGCGGCGGTGCGTACACGACACGGATGTCCTTGATCTGCTGTGTCTGGTAAAGGTAATGGAAGTAGCCGTTGTTCAGAGTCTGAATGCGGATCGTCGAACCGGCCGGAGCCTTCGCCTGCTCAGCCGCAGTGAGGGCATCGATATTCTTCTTGATCGCGGCCGCCAAGGCGTCACCGGTCAGTTCAGCGGTACCGTTGTTGATCTTGCTCGTGACATCCTCGACCCGCTGCGTGACAAAGATCGAGTAACCCTTCGCCGGTATCTCGCCCGACCTGTTGTCTGCCTTGAAGCCTTTCTCGACCAGATCATTGTCAGGCGTCGAGGCTGATACGAGCGCGTCGAAACCGCAGTGATGGTTCGTGAGGATCAAGCCCTCGGGCGACACGAACTCGGCCGTGCAGCCGATGCTCAGGCGAATGATCGCATCGGTCAATCCACCGCCCGCGGGGTTGTAGATCTCCTGCGGGCTGATCTTTAGACCGCGCTTTTTGAGGTGGGTTAGCGACGCGATCCTGTCTGGCGTGTACATGCCTTCGTCAAATGGAGCGAAAGCAAATGCGACCGACGGCAGCATCACCGCAAAGGTCAGTATGAGTGAGAGAAGGACATTTTTCTTCTGATTCATAAACCGGTTTTTCCTTAAGTAATTAGTCGAACAAAGGCAAACACGAAGTATAACCAATTCGATTCGCGCGCGCCACGGAACACGGAGAGCGGGCCGCTGAAATCAAATCGTGCGGCCGTTCCCCATGTGTGCTTTCTGTGTAATCCGTGTTCTCAGTGGTTATCCGCCTTTAGTTGATCCCGGCATATGAGGGATGAACCACAGAAAGCACCGAACACACGGAAAGAAACCGAACGACGGCTGCCTCTCGAATTCAAACGGACTCACCAAAAAAGCGAGCCGTTATTTCGACTCGCTTCCGTCATCATTGGTTGTTAAGAAGATCACCCGTTGATCTTTTTCAGCTCCGGAGATTCCGGCGGAAGAAAACGTCGCGGGTTGATCGGCCGGTCATTGAGACGCAATTCGTAATGAAGATGCGGTCCCGTCGAGCGGCCTGTCGATCCGACGAAGGCGATCAACTGGCCACGACTAAGTCTATCGCCGACGTTGACCTCGATCCGTGAGAGATGGCCGTAACGCGTCTTGAGACCGTTGCCGTGATCGACCTCGATCATGTTCCCGTAACCGCCTTTCCAGCCGGCTTCAGTAACCACACCGTTAGCCGGAGCTATCACCTGATCGCCACGCTCACCATCGATATCCATACCTGCATGAAACTCGTAGGTGCGGCCGCCAAACGGATTTCGGCGAAACCCGAATTCGTTATTGATCTTGCCCATGTGGGCCCACATCGCCGGGATCGCCGCATGATTGCTTGTAGCCTGAATGGCGCGAAGCTGCTTCTCGATCTCGGCATCCTCCGGGTCCATGTCGGCCAGGCTCAGAGGTCCGCCGCTATTGCGAGCGTATACGTCTGCCGACTCAGGTCTGGAATAATCGATCGTCGTAACCTGATTCGGGTTAAGTGTCAGTTTGTTGAGTGCGGGATTGACGAAAGTGGATGCGATATCTGAACCGCCCGAAAGATCGTAGTTATTGAAAACTCCGACAATACCTGCCGTAAATGTAGTAATTCCGATTATAAATGCGAAACCTAGAACACCGTTCTGCAGAAGCTTCTTTGAAACTTCTACCCGGCGAATATAGATCTTTGATTTTCGAGAATGAGAAAAAAGAAAAGTAAAAAACTTACCTGAATTCTGCATTATGCTTTTAAGCTCCTTTCAATGATTTTGCTTGACCGCAAATCCAACGTTGCGATCACATGGAATCACGCAGAGATAGCCGCGAGCGACTAACGCGAAACCTTGGTATTTTCTAGTTAAAGAAAATAATAAATACCTTGGGATGTTTGGCCGAACTGCTGTAACGGCCTAAGTTGTGACTGACCCGTTCTAACTGAAAGCCACCGGAGGGCAAACCGTACAAGGCTCGCCAGCCGATGGCACATTATACTCTACCGATCCCGATTCGACTAATCCCGATTCCTTCGAGCCTCTTTCCAGCCCCTCAGGATCATGAAGCCGATAGCTACGATAAGGAAGACAAAGACCAATATAATCAGTATCTTGATCGCGCCTGTGAGAAACCCGATAAAGGTTATGATCGTCTTCAAAAGCGAAATAAGCAGTGCTATGAGAACGAGGATCCCGCCCCATTTTCCTGCAGCCTTCATCCAAATCGGCATAGTTAACTCCTTAAAAACAGCCTTATCTATTTTGCCACCCGCCGTACCGTGATTCGCGTGTCTCGTAGTCACCGGATCGGTACCGGGGTTCGCTGAGAGCACTTACAAAGGTCGGGGACGGCTGCGAATTGTCAAAGTCTCTCCACCTTTGCTCATCGTTCTTGGGCTTGAAGATATATCCGCGAAGGATGTAGATCCCAAGTCCTATCAGCATCAGCGGCAGAAGCCCGCGCATCAGACCACGCAGATTGAAAACACTCTGCAGGAGGAATGTCGCGCCAAGTACGGTTAGAGCGATTCCCCATAGCTTTGGGTTGCCGGAAAAACGCTTCACCAGAATATCCTCCGCGACATCCGGTGTTAAACCAGAGCGTATCGCATGCGCCGTTCGCCATGCATCCAGGGCCGCAAACAGCCACATGCCTAGAAAACCAAATACGAACAGAAGCGTTCCGGTAAGGATAGCCATTTGGAACAGCCCGACGAAAACCGCAAAGTGCACCAGAGCTTTTACCGTCTGGCCGTTATATGCCGCTCCGAGGCCCGGACAGATAAGCGAGAGGAATGTTGCCACAAACGGCGAGGTCCGCTTCTTGACGTAAGGAACATAGTTCGCCTGACTTTGCTGGCGCAGCAGGTCGACACCCATCACGATGCAATCCTGGCAGTACGGGAATCCCTTGATGCGGTGATCGCACGCCGGGCACAGCGGCCGTCCGCATCCGTTGCACTGCACTGTCGCAACATTCTGGCTGTGATAGGCACAATTCATTACTTCTTGTCCTCTACGAACGTCGTCCCGTTGACCGGCTCCTGGTTTTGGTTCAGATCATCAGCTGGCTGCTTGCCGTTGAAGGCGTCCGCGCCCTGCTTGTAAGTCTGCTCAGCGAGTTGGTAACTCTTCGCATACACATCGCTCAGCGACCCGTCCGCCGAGACTGTTTGGCTGAAGACGAGAAACGCGAACATCATCATCATCGCTACCGGAGCGAGCTGCGGCACCGAGATCGGGAAACTGAATCCGCGGACCCATTCTTTGAAACGTTCGCCGGCCGAGGCTCTGGCCGTTCGTGCGTGTTCGGTACCGATCGTCTGCTGCATTATGCGCTGATGGAGTCCCGCGGGAACAGGTAATTCGTCTGCTTTATAAGCAACAATCGCAGCCAGAGAACGCACCACGGCGCCCGGCAGATCGGTACAGTCTTCGCACAATACCGCGTGTCGTTCCCAACGATGAAAGACCTGTGCGGGAAGGAATCCGTCAAGATAGTCAGTCAGGTAATTCTCGAATTCTTCACAATGCAGGCCGGCATTGGGAACCGTGCTCGCGAGAATCTTCGCCTCGAGCCGGGTAAGCGCCTGCTTCGGCTCGGCAAGCTCGCGACACACCGCGAGCGCACCCTTCACTTCATTTAATAGCGAGTGACACAATGGACACGAGATAGCGTGTTCTGCAACTGACTTGAAAGTAGCCCGGTCGAGAGTCTTGTCGAGGTAATCCGTCAACAGCTCTTCGAACCTGCCGCAGTCAATCAAAATTTGCTTCTCATACGTCATAAAACCTTAAACCCCTTGTTCGGACGACGATGTTTCTGTCGTCATTTGCATGCCTGGACTAAATCGTCACCACCCGCATGCGTCTCAGGATCTTCGCCAGCTCGATACGTCCGCGGTTGATCCTTGATTTAACCGTCCCCTCTGGGATCTGCAAAACGTCGACGATCTCCTGATACGTAAGCTCCTCGATATCTCGAAGGATCACGCAGGTCTTGAGATCCGGCGGCAGCTTGTCGATCCCTTCCTGGACCTGACTTGCAAGTTCCCGGCGCTCCATCTCCTTCTGTGCCGAATTACCCACGGCACGAAGGTGATACTGGTGGTCGTCCACAGCATCCGCCATCGTGTTCTGTGGATTTCGCTGGCGATGCCGGTAATCGTCGATTATCAAATTCCTCGCAAGTCGCATCAGCCAGTTCGCCAGATCTCCCTGTTTGGCATCGTATTGATCGAGGGTGCGATAGATACGAATAAAAACTTCCTGCGTAAGATCCTCGGCGGCATCGGCGTTGGATGTGAACCGGTACGCGAGATTAAAGATGCGACGAGAGAACGCCTGGACGATCTCCTCCCACGCCACGCCGTCTCCGGCCCGCGCCTTCTCACCCATGCGCCGCGAGCGCACGTCCGAGCGCAGCAGCGTGAGCGAGCCGCGGTCGCAGAGCGCCTCCAGGCCGGCACCATCAACGTCAACGAGGGCAAGGCCGCGCGCATCCGCCACATCAACCTCATC
>CAMLKY010000057.1 GCA_946480545.1 uncultured Acidobacteriota bacterium | reverse complement strand
CAACGATAAAATGAAAGATCTGCCGAGCGAACGAGCTTTAAGGTCCGAACCGCGAGGAACGTCGTCACCGTCGCGATCCCGAGCGCCATCAGCATGGCCACGAGCTGATAGACATCCCAGACCGCAAGAAAACTGACATAGAACACCACCGCTGCGAAGATCTCTTCCGGCCACGTCAACGAGTAGTTGCGCTTTACGGTTTTCTTCACCCCGACCGGTGGCTTTCCGAAGCCAAAGTAGAGTGCGTTCGTCGGGCACACACTCACGCAGTCCATGCACTTCATGCATCCCGGATCGACGACCATGCCGTACTCTTTCACCTCGGCATGAACAATGACGTTCGACGTGCAGACCGCAGTGCAATGACCACACTCATTGCACGCATCGGTTACACGTATGCGTCCGGGAGCGATCTTGTCGGCGACTGCAAAGAACCCCCCATACGGACAGGCGTAGGTGCAGAATCCCTTGTTGCCCAGAAAGTACACGGTCATGAAACCGCAGATGAACAGAAACGGAATCGCGACCCAGACCGGCGGGAACGTACCCCAGAAGTCGCTCGTGATCAGGTGATTGGTGAAGCCCGGAAAGAGGGGCTCGTTTGGCGGCAAAAGGAAGTATCGATATACCGTCGGCCAGACAAACATGTAAAGCGCGACGATCAGGGGCACGTAGACCAGGACCCTCGACCGGAACGGTCTGGGCGTGAGCCCCATCTTTTTCAGTATCCAGGAACAAAGATCCTGCAACGCGACGATATGGCATCCCCACCCGCATACGAACCGGCCGAAGATCAGCGTTGCGAGGATCGCAAGCGTGAAAAATATGAAGCCGGCATTTATCGCCCCATTCTGGAGCGTATACATCGATTCCGAAGGCTCAATCGGCGTGACGGTTTCGCCCATTATCCGCCATTGGATAATGTGAGCGATCATCAGCACGTAGAGCGTAATGAGGCTTACTGCTCTCCACCAACTCGATCTCGAGGGACGGATCTCAGGTTTGGGATCAGTTTGTTGCTTGATTACGGGAAGCTCGATACTCCGCCGTTCCGGCGTCTGCTGGACCTGACAACCACTCTTCATAAATTACCGCTGAATGTGTGCGCGAGACAGGTGAACGAATACTATACCTGACTTGATAAATAGACCCAAAAAGGTGTAAAAGAAGAAGCTACCGATTTTGGAGTCCACACCCAGGCGTATCAGCTGTACGTAGACCACTCGAAAACTGAGTCCATCTTGAAAGCCCGTAAGGCTTTAGAAACAGAAATTATGTTGAAAACAATTCTCGTCGCGTTGCTTCCCTTGCTACTGATTTTTAGTAGTGGTTTGGATCGTTCTTTAACCGGCCCCCGAACGGCGGCCAGCCAGGATAACACTGGAACACTACAAAAAATGATCGTGGCAAAAGGAAGTGTCGCGATCGACCTGAACATGAGCCGCCTTGTTGCGAGTGGAAAACAAGCGAAATCAGGCGCTCTTCGTTACGAGATCGAGCCTGATTCGTTCTTCAAGGTCCTCGTGCTGAATGATGAATTCCGAGGTGCACTCCCAAGCTCGATGTCGCTTATTTCCCAGAATTCGCTCGTGCTACCCGCTCCGCTCAACGCCGCATACAAACAGTTTACGGTCGAGAGTCTGGCGTGGGGCGACAGTTACGAGCTCGTGGTCCGCGATGCTCGCAACGGCTCGCCGATCTTCAATATCGAAGGTCATCAGTTCGACTATGAGCCGGCAAGCCAGACAATGAATATCAGCATGGGCCGCCTCCTGATCTCGAAAGAGCTGGCCGTTGCGATGGGACGCCCTTCAGAGGCCGGCTCGGTGATCGGGCAGATCAACATCACGGCGACGATGAAGGCGATCGAGATCTCACAGCTCGTCGATGGTGAGGTGGATGCCAATGTGCTTCCCGCAAGTCCTGAGACGGGTACGGTTCCCGGACCGGACGTGGTCGTCGGTGATCTATCAGGCCTCGCTCAGTTCGGCAGCCAGTCAGGCTCGCAGGTCGGACTCGCGATCGGAACTGACTCGTGCAACTTCGGTACGATCGACCTCAACTGGTTCCAGAATCCGAACAATGACCACCCGGTCATCCCGCAGAACATGTACCGCATGAGCGGTGGCGCGACGAACGACGAGCGGTTCGAGCAGATCGGCCAGTCGCACGTCAAGCATGCGTTCACAGCGTTGACGCTCAACATCTGCAATCTTGGTTGTAATGGTGTCGGCGGCAGCCGCCTCGGCTCGGGCTGTTCTGATCCGTACGGTGCAAGCTTGAATGCCGGTCCGAACCTGGGCTCGCGTGCGTTCATCAATCCGTTCTCGGGCTTCTACCCGCGAAACGACAGTGCTACGCCGAACAATAGCCATGCCGGCCATACGCATCTCGGACCGTCGCACCGGATACTCACTGAAGTGAGCGATCTCATCCCGGCTCAAAACCCCGGTGCCACGTACTATGCCGAGGGTCAGTACATCACACCGCACGAATATGCGTGGTGCCAGGCGAATCCGGGTCAGTGCAACATGTACAACAACGTCTCGTACCGCCGGTACAACGTGAACAATTCGGCCAGCCCGTTCAGCTTCTCGCCAGTGGGCTCGACCGTCCGCGCGAAGCCGGCGATCGAAGCCTGGGCCGGTGCAACACTGGTTCAGATCCATCCGGCTCCGGGTCAGGATGGTATCGGCTTTGTTGGCTATAAGGTTACGAATCCTTCGCCGGGCGTATGGCACTACGAGTACGCGATCTACAACCAGAACATCGATCGTGCGATCGGCTCGTTTAGCGTTCCGTTTGGATCAGGTGCGTCGTTAAGCAATGTCGGATTCCACGCTCCGCCGCAGCATCCCGGATGGTCTAATGACGGTACCGTCGGAAATGCCGGATTTAGCTCCAGCCCGTGGGGCAGCAGCCAGGCGAACGGTGAGGTCACCTGGACCACCGAATCGTTTGCTGTTAACCAGAATGCGAATGCGATCCGATGGGGTACTCTTTACAACTTCCGGTTCGATTCCAACCGTCCTCCAGCAACGGTGAATGCGACGATCGGTTTCTTTAAGACCGGATCGCCGATCACCGTCCAGGTACAAGGGCCGTCGGCCGTCGCTCCGAGCAACATCAGTATCTCGGGCCGTGTTACGACACCGGGCGGAATTGGTATCGGAAACGTGAACGTCGTGCTCCATCATCCAAACGGTTCCTACCGGTTCGTGAACACCAATCCGTTTGGCTACTACACGTTTGAAGATGTAGCGACCGGATTGACCTATCAGATGGAAGTCGCGTCGAAGCGTTTCACGTTCCCGCCGCCTGTGCAGGTGACGCCGACCGGTAACATCACTGATATGAACTTCGAGTCGCTGCCGTAACTCGAAGTTCTACGTCCCAACCCCAAAGTCCCAACGTCGCTACGTCGACGTTGGGACTTTGGACTTTCCCAAGCCCGAAGCCGAAGTCCCAAGTTCCAAGTCCCAAAGTCCCAGGTCAAGTCCCAGACGTCGCAGGAGTCTTTGGTCTTTGGTCTTTGGTCTTTGGTCTTTGGTCTTTGGTCTTTGGTCTTGGGTCTTTGGTCTTGGGACTTGGGACTTGGGACTTGGGACTTGGGACTTGGGACTTGGGACTTCTGGGACTTGGGACTCGATATTTTTCCACCTGTGAAAAAAATTACCCATAATCCCGTGTTTACAGTAGAAAAATGCGAATAAAAGAGTGTATGCTTGTTCACTAGGCGTTTGGGGTCAAGGTCACTTCCTAACAATCCATACCTGAATGAGATTCAAGGCGGCGAAACTCCTCCAGGCAATCTAGCAATCGACTGAGCCTGCAAGTTCAGATCTACAACCAAAAATGGCGTTAAAATCTCTGTTTAGTTTATTTTCGAGCGACCTCGCAATCGATCTCGGAACAGCGAATACTCTCGTATACGCAAAGGGACGCGGCATCGTCGTGTCCGAACCCTCTATCGTTGCGATCAATAAGGTCACCAATCAGGTCGAAGCAGTAGGCCGCGATGCGAAAGAGATGCTTGGACGCACGCCGGGCAACATCGTTGCCATTCGTCCCATGAAGGACGGCGTGATCGCGAACTTCGAAGTGACCGAGAAGATGCTGCAGCACTTCATTCGAAAGGCTCACAACGGCAAATCCTGGGTGCGTCCCCGAGTCGTGATCGGTATCCCGTCGGAGATAACCCAGGTCGAACGCCGCGCCGTTGAAGATTCCGCCTACCGGGCGAAGGCATCCGAGGTTTATCTCGTTGAAGAAGCGATGGCCGCAGCGATCGGAGCCGGTCTGCCGATCACCGAACCCCATGGCAACATGGTCGTCGACATCGGCGGCGGCACGACGGATATTGCGGTCATCTCGCTCTCCGGTATCGTCTACTCTCGTGCGGTCCGCGTCGCCGGCAACGAGATGGACGAGGCCATCACGCAGTACATCAAACGCAAATACAATCTGCTGATCGGCGAGCGTACCGCCGAGGCGATCAAGATCGCGCTTGGAAGTGCGTTCCCGCTCGAAGAGCCGCTCTCGATGGACGTCCGGGGCCGAAACCTCATCGAAGGCATCCCGAAGACGATCACAATGACGGACGAAGAGGTCCGCGAAGCGCTTTCGGATGCGGTCTCGACAATTATCAACGCCGTGCGCGTTGCTCTCGAACGCACACCCCCCGAGCTTTCCGCCGATATCGTCGAGCGAGGCATCGTCCTGACGGGCGGCGGAGCACTGCTCAAGAACCTGGATAAACGTCTGATGATCGAAACGGGCCTGCCCGTCGTGATCGCCGACGATCCGCTCTCCTCAGTCGTTTTGGGCACCGGCAAGATGTTGTCCGACATCGAACTCCTGAAGCGCGTCAAGTGGGACAATTCATTGATGACAGGAAATTAAAGTTAGTGGTGAATGGTGAATGGTGAGTGATAAATAAAGCTATCATTCACCGTTCACCGTTCACCGTTCACCACTAATAGAGATGGTTGAGCGTAGTCAACAGGAAGTATGGCGGATGACACCTTGGCTGGTGATAGTCCTGCTTTTGGGTAACTTCATGTTGATGGCGTTCGACGCCCGCGAGATCACGTCGGGGCAGCGCATCATTCGCGTCTGGTCGCAGGCGGTCGCGGATTTCGTCCAATCGCCGGTCACAAGCATTTCATCGGGAATATCCAACTACTTCAGCTCGATCTCGAATCTTCGCTCAGCGCAGAGTGAGAACGACCTGCTCAAACAGCGGGTACAGGAACTCGAGCTCGAGACGCAGGGCAAGGAAGAGCTCACCGCCGAGAACGATCGGCTGCGTGCCCTGCTCAACTTAAAAGAGACGAGCAAGTACAAGGTCCTGACAGCGCGGATCATCGGTCGTGACCCGAGTGTCTGGTTCGATTCCTCGATCATCAATCGCGGCAGTCTCGACGGTGTGAAACTCAACATGCCGGTGGTGACCAATGGTGGTCTGATCGGACGCATCACGGCGGTCGGACCGCTCACCGCCCAGTTCGATCTGATCACAAGAGACAAATCGGGTGTCGGCGGCGTGGTGGGTGAGATTGGATCGTCGAATGTTCTGGGCGTTGTCGCGGGAACCAGCAAGGGCGATCTCGTTGAGATGAAGTACGTTTCCGGGACCGCCGATGTCCAGCCTGGCCAGATCGTTTATACGACCGGGCAGGACGGCATATATCCGGCGGGTCTCGAGATAGGTGAGATCGTTTCCGTCGAAAGCGGGTCGGCGACCACTCCGCATAAGATACTGATCCGGCCGTCGGCGGGAATTGATACCGCAAAGGAAGTCGGCGTGCTCCTATATGAGCCGCCGGCTAAGTCTGATTTCGAACAGAAGCTTCCGAACGCGACGAAGGACACTAAGAAGTAGCAGCAGATGGAAAACGTCAAGATCACGATCGCATTGATTGTCGCTGTGCTGCTGCAGTGGACGTTGCGGAATGTCGCGGAGCCTTTCGCGTATATAGATTTTCCGCTGATCATCGTCGTCTATGCGGCGCTCCAGCGAAACTCGATGAAGGCCATCTTCTTCGGTACCATCGCCGGTATCGCGGTCGACGCTCTCAGCGGCGGTCTTCTCGGAGCGAATGGATTCTCTAAAACATTGATAGCATACCTGGTTTCCGAGCTTGCCCGCCGAGTCTACCTGGACAACCTTCTCCTCAGGATACCCGTCATAGCGGGAGCATGTTTGTTGGACGATCTGGCGTATTACGGGATGCATCGATTACTCGGACAGGCGCCGAATGGCGACCCGGTGGTCGTGATGTCGTACACGCTCATCGGAACAACCATCGCGGGGACGATCACGTATCTTATCCTCGACTTTTTGTTGACTGAGCGCGTTCGCCCGAGACGTCGTGAAATGTTTCCGACACGACGGCAGACGCGTCGACGAAATCCCATCAGGCTTAGTAAGTAAGGCCTGATCTTATGAAACTCAACGAGCACTCACAGAACCTGACCTTACGGATCGGTGCGATCCAGATCGTCGCATTTGTTTTGCTGGCAATACTCGGAGTGCGGCTTTATTACCTGCAGGTCGTGCGAGGCGAGTACTACAGTGAGCGCGCCGAGAATCAGCGGATCCGCCACATCCCCATTCCTGCGCCGCGCGGCGTCATCTTTGATCGCAACGGAAAGGTGCTCGTCGATTCCAGGCCGACCTACAACGTCGTGCTCTCGAACGAGCCGATCAAGAAGATCGATGTCACGTCCCGCGTCGAGGAATACGCCGCAGGGCTCAACCTCGAGACAAGCTTTGTCGTCGAGCGGCTCAACCTGATCAAGAAGCAGAACGAGTTCGAGACGATGGTCCTGAAAGAAAATGCGACGATGCAGGACATCACCTGGGTCGAATCGCACAACCTCGAGTTTCCGGAGCTGCGTATCGAGCTTCAGCCGCAGAGGTTTTATCCGCATGGGACCCAGCTCGCGCACATCCTCGGTTATGTCGGCGAGATCAGCCCGAAGCAGCTCGAAAGCGACGAGTACAAGGACAAGGGACTAAAGGCTGGCGATATCATCGGCAAGGGCGGACTCGAGCAGTACTACGATGAATTCCTCCGTGGAAAGCCCGGCTACCGCAAGGTCATAGTAGACAGCCGCGGTCGGGTTCAAAGCGAGATCGAGGTGGTGCCGCCCCAGGCGGGACAGGACATGGTTTCGACCATCGATCTCGACATCCAGCTCGCGGCCGAACAGAAGCTTGCAGAGTCAGCCACGAAGCGCGGGACGATCATCGCGATGGATCCGAACAACGGCGAGATCCTGGCTATGGCATCTCTTCCGTCGTTTGACCCGAACGTGTTCGTGCAGGGCAGCAAGACGCCGGAAGGCCGGAAGCAGATCGCCGCTTACTGGCAGGATGAGAAACGTCCGCTCTACAACCGTGCGATCCAGGGCCGCTATCCTCCGGGATCGACATGGAAGATCCCCGAATCAGTTGGCGCACTCCAGCAGGGTGTCATCACGGTCAAGAATTCAAACATGGCATGCGGCGGCGGTATCCAGATCGGATCCAAATTCACGCGTTGCATGGGCAGCCACGGGTCACCGCCTTTGTCGTACGCTATCACGCACTCGTGCGATGGCTACTACTACCGCTTGGCGCTGAAGATGAAGATCGAGGGTTTGATCGACATGATCGAGACCTTCGACTACGACAAGCGGACAGGAGTCGATCTCCCGAACGAAAAGGTTAGTCAGACGCCGAAGAGCTGGAAGCCGATAGTCGAGAAGCGAGAGGGGCGCTGGAGCGATATCCGAACGGTCTACGCATCGATCGGTCAGGACACCGTGGTCGTAACACCCATCTCCATGCTTCGCGCGGTCGCAAGCATCGGCGTAAAGGGCCGCATGTATACGCCGCACTTTCTTAAGGAGTTTCGTCCTATCGGCGCCGTCGGTGAAGAAACCGATCCGGCTTACATCCCGCCGCGTGAGGGTTTCGGTTTCCAGCATCCCGATCCGAAGATCATTGAAATGACGCCTGAACAGGAAGATCTCGTCGTGAAGGGAATGTGGGCCGTGGTCAACGGCGGCGGCACCGGCGCCGGCGTTAGGATCCCGGAGTTCGAGATCGCCGGCAAGACCGGGACCGCTCAGGTCGCCGAGCTTGGCAAGGACGTCGGTGCGAACAAGGACCACGCGTGGTTCGTCAGCTTCGCTCCCGCGTTCAAGCCCGAGATCGCGGTCATTGCTCTTGTCGAGAACGTCGGATTCGGTGGCAGTCATGCTGCACCGGCGGCAAAGGGAGTGTATGAGGCCTATATGGCTTCGAAGGGAATTTTGAGAGCGGCACCTGAAAGCCCTGCAGCGAACACTACGGCGCAGGGAACTCCCCGGACCGGTGGTGCGCAGGCAGTCGACTAACGATCAATGGTAGCGATAATCGAAAAACGCGATCTTAGAGATTTCGATTGGCTGACGACCTTTCTTGCGTTGGCCATCGCTTGCTTCGGCATCTGGCAGATCCGCAACGCTCTGCCGAGT
>CAMLKY010000056.1 GCA_946480545.1 uncultured Acidobacteriota bacterium | reverse complement strand
ATCGGCGTGAGAAGAGGGGACTCTTTAGTGTCCTGTTTGTGTGTTTAGTTTGATTCGTGGTCACGCTCAACGCCGACCCACGAAACACACTAAACAGACACGAAACAACACGACGAAGAAACACGCTTTCCTTTTCGCGCTTTTCGCGTGTTTCGCGGGCAGTATCTTCAGTCCGCTACTGTTTCTTCATCCAATACATATCCCGCATCGTGAAGTCTGATCGCGACCGGTCGGTTGTGTCGACGTATCTCGGTGAAATGAAGTCCGTACTCGGCGTGTAACCGAGGCGGCTGCGATCGAGCTTCTGGATCTCGCCGCCCTGGACCCGACCCTTGAAGGTCTTTACCGGTGTGCCGTTCGCCTTCACGATCACCGAGATCTCGCCATTGAGCTTGGCGACATCGCCGACGGTAAGCCACTTCTGCTTCGGCTGCGTCTCCATGATCATTTCCTTGCGCTCGTAGAAATACCAATCGAGCGTGTCCGGCACCACCGGCCCACGGCTCGCCGCTACTTCCTTTCCATTCGCGACGAGATGGATCGTGACCTTCGGCGCCTTCATACCCGCAGGAAGTTCTCGTGTACTCAACCAATAGTTGAAATAGATTTGAGCCGACGGGTCGTCAGGAAGAGCCGAGAAGAAAGCCATATCCCGCCACGCACCGTCGCGTACCCACTTGCTTCCGGGTGCAAACGGATCGGCGCTGACATCCTGTTTCAGGGTAAAAGGCATCGTGGTGATCGCCTGTCCATCGAGCTTCACCGACATCAGATAGTCGCCCGCCTGGGCGACCTTCACCGTTCCCGGATTACCGATGGCGGGTCTAAGCATTGCGAAGGCCGGAAAGCCGGCAAGTGGTTCGATCCGCAGCGGCACCGAGGATACTACGCCGCCGCCGACTTTTGAGATCTCAAATGTCGCGGCGCGGACGGTAGCCGGAGGAAAGACAACCTCAAGCCCCTCAACAAGGAATCCTCCCGTGGCTTCGTAAAATCTCATCGTCATTAACGATTCAAATTCGATCGCGGGCTTGTAGGTCTGACCGAAGGCCTGCCCGAGGCACGTCAACAGAAGCAGGGTAACGAAAATTATTTTGTGCGGCATATTTCCTCCGAAGAAGGGTCGAGAGAATGAGTTGGTCGGCGAAGCAGACGCACCACGATAACCCAGCAGGTTCTTATCTGGCAAGCGGTGTTACCGACCGTGATAAACTTAGGTTTCAGATGGATAAGTTGCGACCCGTCGGCATTACACGCCGGAGTTTCTTCAAAGCTGGTTTATCTGCGTCGTGCGCGCTCGCCCTCTCGTCGCAAGCGACCTCGCAGCGGGCGCCGAACACGAAACGCCGAATCTTTGCTGCGGGAGGCGGACTCGCCGCGCCGAACAACCTCCTGTTGATGAATTACTTGTTCGCGCTGACAGGAAAGAGAGAGCCTGTCATATGCTTCCTGCCTACGCCTCAAGGCGACAGCTCGTCCGCCATCATGAACTGGTATGAGCTGATGAACGAGCTGCCTTGCAAACCCAGGCACCTTAGGGTGTATGGAAATTCAAGTCAGATGAAAGCCTTTGAACCGCGCTTGTTATCGTCGGACATAATATTCGTCGGTCCCGGCAGCACGCTCAACGCGATCGCTTTATGGAAAGCCCAGGGCGTTGACGTGATGCTTCGCAAGGCGTGGGAGAACGGCATCGTCTTGTCGGGTGAGAGTGCCGGTCTTAATTGCTGGTTCGAACAAAGCGTTACGGATTCGCGGCCCGAGCGGCTAACAGCGATGGATGGACTCGGATTCCTAAAGGGGAGCGTTTGTCCGCACTACGACAGCGAAAAGGAGCGGAAACCCAGTTACCATCGAATGCTTCAATCCGGCGAGATAAAAGACGGCATCGCGGTGGACAACTGGGTCGGGCTTCTGTTCGAGAACGATCAATTGATCAAAACTGTCGCCTCGCGTCCCGACAAAAAGGCTTATCGTGTTCGCGTTGAGCAAGGTAAGGTTGTCGAGTCGGCGCTTCCAGTCGAACTTCTAACTTCCATGCCTGCGGACGCGAGGGCCGGCAATGACTGATCAGATCAAGACGTCCGATCCGTGCGTGATGGTGATCTTCGGTGCGACCGGCGATCTTACAAAGCGTAAGCTCTTCCCTGCACTGTACAACCTCGCTCGTGATAAATTCCTTCCCTCCAACTTCGCGATCGTGGGCGTCGGCCGTCAGGAAATGACCTCGGAAGAATTTCGGTCCGACATGCATTCCAACCTTGAGGAGTTCGCCGGCGCGAATGGCGATGATGAGCTCCTCAAGTGGTTCTGCGGCCGAACGTTCTATACCGGCGGTGATTTCGACGACGACAAGAAACTATTCAAGGATCTGAAGGACCTGCTCACGGAGGTCGGTGCTAAGCACGATATCCCGCCGAACTTCTTTTTCTACATGGCCATTCCGCCGGATCTTTTCGCGAACGTCGCGAAAAAGATCGTGCGGAACGGTCTTGGGAAGGAAGAGGACGGCCATTGGCGCCGGTTCATATTCGAAAAGCCTTTCGGTCAGGATCTGGCGTCTGCAAAGAAGCTGAATGCGAATCTGCTCGCCATTCTCAAAGAACGGCAGATCTATCGAATCGATCATTATCTCGGAAAGGAAACGGTCCAGAACATCCTTGTATTCCGGTTCGGTAACAGCATCTTCGAGCCGATATGGAATCGGAACTTCATCGATAACATTCAAATCACCGTCGCCGAAACTCTCGGCGTAGAAGCGCGCGGCGGGTACTATGACAAGGCCGGGGCCCTGCGGGATATGATCCCGAATCATATCTTCCAGCTCGTCACGCTCACGGCGATGGAACCGCCCGTCTCGTTCGAGGCCGACGCGGTTCGCGACGAACAGGCGAAGATACTAGCAGCGATCCAACCCTTCACGTCCGAGGCTGCGTTACGGGAGACGGTCCGCGGCCAGTACGACAATGGAGTTATTAGCGGCGATAAGGTCCCGGCGTACCGCTCTGAAGAAAAAGTTGCCGCGGACTCGAACACTGAAACCTACGCAGCGCTCAAGCTTTCGATCGATAACTGGCGCTGGGCTGATGTGCCGTTCTACGTGCGGACGGGAAAGCGTCTGCCTCTAAAGCATTCGAGCATCGTCGTCCAGTTCAAGAAGGCGCCGTTCATGTTGTTTCGCGACACATCGGTCGACCGCCTGCGAACGAACCGGATCGAGATCCACATTCAACCCGACGAAGGGATCACGCTCCATTTCGGTGCGAAGATCCCCGGCCCAATCGTAAAGGTCGGGGCGGTGGATATGGACTTCAACTACCGGGACCATTTCGGCGAACAGATCAGCACGGGTTACGAACGGCTTTTGTACGATTGCATGGTCGGTGACGCGACGCTTTTCCAGAGGGCGGACATGGTCGAGGCGAGCTGGCAAGTCGTGATGCCGGTGCTTGATGTGTGGACCGCGATCTCGGCCCGCGACTTTCCTAATTATTCTGCCGGCACATGGGGACCTGCGGAGGCCGACAAACTGTTGGAAGCGGATGGGCGAACATGGAAGAATCCTACGCATGAAGATATTGATCGAAAATGACCTAGACGATTTGAGCCATGCCGCGGCGGGGCTGCTTATCGACATCGTGGGAAAGGCGCGTAACGAGCGCGGTTCGTTCTCTATAGTCCTGTCCGGTGGCTCGACACCGCGTTACTTATATTCGCTTCTCGCGTCGCCAAAGTACGCTCAGGCGATCGAGTGGGCTTCGGCAGATGTCTTTATCGGTGATGAACGTAACGTCCTGCCTGATGCTCCCGAAAGCAATTACCGCATGGCGAAAGAGATCTTGCTCGAACCGCTGGGCGTTGATCTTGATCGGGTTGTTCGTTTCAGGACGGAGCTCGGAAATGTCGATGCAGTCGCGGCGGAATACGAGCGTGAGCTAAAAGCTCGTCTTGGACCTGATCCGGTTTTCGACGCCGTGCTGCTAGGTATCGGGACTGACGCGCACACCGCGTCACTGTTTCCACGTACGAATGCACTCCGTGAGACCGAGAAGCTCGCCGTCTCGAGCTGGGTCGAAGGATTAAGTGACCATCGCCTGACCATTACTTTCCCGGCGATCAATCGTTCGGCGAACGTATTGTTCCTCGTTTCCGGTGCCGAAAAATCGGACACCGTGGCCGAGATCATTGAAGGCGATCCCCGGCCGGATGATCTTCCGGCACAGTCTGTCAGGCCGGTCGGTGAGCTATATTGGCTGCTCGACGAACTGGCATCGTCGAAACTAAAAAGCAGATGACCTGCGTTACCTTTTCGAGCTAAGCGGTTATTCGCGTGAGGGTTTCACGTCATTCTTATGTCATTCACCAAACTCTCGCGGTTGCTTTCACAGCGGCTGAAACGTAACATTTACACTCGATAGCTTATGGGAATCGAGATCGCTCTCGCCGTCGTAATTCTTATAGCCATGGCATTTCTGGCGACGATCGATCTGGCGTTCTCGCACATGTCAGACGTCGGTCTTCGCCGCCTGGCATCTGAAGCCGAAGATCTCCAGAACCAGACAGCGGCGATCTTTCTTCGAGAGATACTCGAATACCGCCCGCGATTCCGCCTCGCACTTTCATCGACCATACAGGTCCTCCTTATCTCGTCGGCTGTAATCATCACCTTGATCGGCACCCGGCTGACGACTACGCGAACCGGTCTCGCTCTGTTCGCACTCACAGTCGGTCTCGCAGTGACGGTGATCTTTCGACAGGTGATACCGCGATTGATCATTCGAAACAATGCCGACAAGAAGTTCCTCTTTCTACTGCCGGTTGTACGACCGCTCTATCGACTCGTGTATTTCGCTACCTCTCCCTTCTTTGGAACTGAACGAACCAGGGAGCAGCAAAAGCTCGAAGCAACGGTTGCTCCTGACGCAAGTGACGACCGTGACGATGACGGCGATGAAGATTTCCAGGCCCTGATGGAAGTAGGCGAAGCCGAGGGCATCATCGAAGAAAAGGAACGCGAGCTTATCGAATCGATGGTCGAGTTCGGGGACACGCGTGTGGGCGAGATCATGACTCCGAGAACCGAGATCTGCGCCGTCGCGATCGGCTCAAGCGTGCGATCGGTGCGCGACCTGATGACCGAGGAAAAATACTCGCGGCTGCCCGTCTACCGCGACAGCATCGATAACATCGAGGGCGTTATTTATGTTCGCGATCTTCTCCAGGCCTGGTCAGACGGCAAGGAAGCAGATCCGATCGATACGATCGTGCGAGATGCCTATTTCGTTCCGGAAACAAAATCCGCGGCAGAGCTGCTGAAAAGCATGCAGGTCAATCATGTTCAGATAGCTATCGTGATAGACGAGTACGGAGGTGTCGCGGGGATCGTCACGGTCGAGGACATACTCGAGGAGATCGTCGGCGAGATCGAGGACGAGGATACCGAAGATGAAGAGATCATCGAGATCATCGAAGGCGAAGAAGGCTACTGGGACGTACTCGGCTCGACCGAGATCGACAAGATCGAACGTCTCTTTGACATCGATCTTGAAGACGACGAATACACGACGGTAGCCGGCCTCATCACGAGCGAGGCAGGTTATGTCCCGAAGACCGGCGAGACACTGACGCTTCGCGGCCTCGAAGCGCGGATCCTGAGTGCCGACGAGAAAAGGGTTGGCCTCGTTCGTCTCCGAAAACACGTCGAGGAGAGCACCAAGCCAGAGGTCGAAAGCTAGAACGAACGCAACATCTGCCCGCGCGAGTGGAGCGCGGGCTGCCTGGGGCCGTAGGCCGAGAAAAATCATTAAATTGTCGAATCATTATCAGTTGACGCCGCTTCGCGACGTTACTGGCCGGATGACTGCGCTCCAGTCGCGCCGCAAGGGGAGGCTCTCCATCCACGTTCGCGCGGTATGCTATAATCCAATCCTCATTTTCACTCTGGAGGTAACACATAAATGTCGATTCGTTTAGGCGACGAAGCACCGGATTTTTCTGCTGAGACTACCGAGGGAGCGATCAATTTCCACGAATGGCTTGGCGACAGTTGGGGCGTTTTATTCTCGCATCCAAAGGACTACACCCCGGTCTGCACGACCGAACTCGGCATGGCCGCGCGGATGAAGCCGGATTTCGATAAACGGAATGTGAAGATCATCGGCCTGAGCGTCGATCCGCTCGATGCTCATGAGGGCTGGGCGAAGGACATCGAGGAGACCCAAGGCGCCGCCGTCAACTTTCCGATGATCGCCGACCCGGACAGAAAAGTCTCGGACCTGTATGGGATGATCCACCCGAATGCGAGCGATACGTTCACAGTACGCTCGGTGTATGTGATCGGCCCGGACAAGAAAGTGAAGCTGATGCTCACCTATCCGGCGAGCACGGGACGTAATTTCGATGAGCTCTTACGCGTTATCGATTCGCTCCAGCTAACGGCGAACTATAGCGTCGCGACACCGGTAAACTGGAAAGACGGCGACGATTGCATCATCGTACCGGCGGTCACCGACGAACAGGCGAAGGAGAAGTTTCCTGCCGGCTGGCAGACTATCAAACCCTACCTGCGCGTAACACCCCAGCCGAATAAAGTAAAAGGCGAAGGACAGACGGCTTAGTCGAATGAGAAAAAGAGGGGCGAGAGGAGTGGGTGGCGTCTCGCATACTTTCTCGCCCCAATGGTCCGCTGGTATAAATCGCGATTGCAGAACTCGCAGGATCGGAGGTCTTGAGCGTTTATCTTGCGACCGGAACTCTTGAGTATCTCATCTTGGTCGTCCTCGCAATACTGTTCGGATCTTACTGGTTGGTCTTATATTCGTTTTCAAGCCTGATATTCTCGTCTTTATGAAACTACAGACGGAGCTCGACAATAGAACATTCGAAGTTCAGCTCGACCGGCGAAACGAGATCATTTCGGCGAGTGTCGATGGTCGTCCTTATGAGTTAGAGGTATCGGAGCCGGAGCCAGGCGTTTTTCTCTTCAAAGTCGGCGGAAAGATCTACGAGGCGACGATTAGTAAATCGACCATCGGTGATGCAATTAACGTCCGGATCGGTTCTGGTGACTTCGACGTTCGTGTGATCGATCCAAAGCGGCTTCGATCGGCAGGCGAAGCCGGCCATGACGCAGACGGGATCGCTGAGATCAAGACGGCGATGCCGGGGAAGGTCGTCCGGGTTTTGGTTCCAGAGGGCGCCGAGGTCGTGAAAGGTGCCGGAGTCATCGTCGTCGAGGCGATGAAAATGCAGAACGAACTGAAGTCGCCGAAAGACGGCACCGTAAAAGAGATCCGTGCACAGGAAGGTGCGACGGTTGCGGCCGGTGACATCCTGGCCACCATCGAATAGCTCAAACATACAGTTCGACCGGAGTCCGTACAGGGCGTATTGGCTTCGAGATCCTCTCCATCATTTCTCCGAACATTTCGAAGGTCAGGGATTGAGCCCCGTCAGATCGTGCTTTATCCGGGTCCGGATGGACCTCCACTATCACACCATCAGCACCGACAGCGAGAGCCGCACGCGAACAGGCAGCGATGACGCTTCGTTTACCTGTCGCATGAGAGGGATCGACGATGACCGGCAGGTGCGTCATCTCCTTAACGAGCGCGACCGCCGCGAGATCCATTGTGTTTCTGAGACTGTTATCGAATGTCTTGATCCCGCGCTCGCATAGGACCACCTCATCATTGCCGCCGTGCAGCAGATACTCGGCGGCGGCCAGCCACTCCTTTACCGTCGCCGACGGGCCGCGCTTCAGAAGAATCGGCCGATGAGTCTTCGCAAGCTTTTTCAGGAGTGAAAAGTTTTGCATGTTCCGCGCGCCGACCTGGAGCATGTCGGCGTGATCGCAGACCGCTTCGATATCGTCCTCACCCATGATCTCGGTGACGACCGGCATTCCTGCCGCGTCGCCGGCGTCGCGAAGAAGGCGTAGCCCCTCGAGCCCGAGACCTTGAAAATCATACGGAGAAGTTCTCGGCTTGAATGCACCGCCGCGCAGGATCGACGCTCCGACTGCTCGAACCGCGATCGCCGTGCTCGTAACCTGCTCGCGCGATTCCACTGAGCACGGTCCAGCTATCACCACTGCGTGGCATCCGCCGATCGGTACGCCTCCGACCCAGACGATCGTCGGTTCGTTCGTCTGCTTTGCAGTCAGAGAGACTGGCGTTGGTCGACTTCCATTTGTTGTGTCACTCTTTGCGATGGGCCATGTATCCAACATATGTTTCTAATTTCCGATCAAATAAAATGTGGTCCAGTTGTCGATGTCGTCGGCAATATTCTCGGCCAGGATCCTCGCTCCGTAGATCCGGGCGGCACGGGCACTTCCGATAGCCGCGCGTTGGGGCTCTCCAGCGGCCGTCGTGCGGATCTCGCCGACGATCTTGTTCTCAACCGGAACGACGGCGTGCTCGGCGGAGCCGGTTCGCACTGTCGCGAACATCGATTCGAAATCCGCGCACTCGACCAGAGCCAGCTCGTCACCCAGCAGAGCGCGGGCGGCTTCATCGCTGTACGATCCGCTGATTCCCTGTATCGCCACACGGATCATTGCAATACCTCGTCGACCAGCGTCGCTTCGGCGGCGATAGTAAGTTGGATCCGCCGCGACTCGTTCAAGATCTCACGGTAGATCCGCGAGAGCGCATCGGCCGAGACGTCGCCGCAGCTCCGCCTCGCTATCTGCCGCATCACCACGTCTTCCCGGTG
>CAMLKY010000055.1 GCA_946480545.1 uncultured Acidobacteriota bacterium | reverse complement strand
ATCCGAAGACGGTTGCGGAGTTTCAGGTGCTCGGCACGACCACTCGGACACATTTCTACGATCCGGATCAGGACGAGGTCGAATACCGCACGGGAAACGGACTCGGCTACAGGGTCTACCTCGAGCGAAGCGGCCGGAACCTGTACATGAACTTTCTCGGACAGGGACGCTCACGCGAATACAGGGCGGATGTCGGATTTACGAACCGCACGGATACGAACTACTGGGGCTCGTACATTCAATACGAAACCGAGCGCGACGCGAAGAAAGCCATCATCTCAAAGCGGATATGGAACGAAACTAACATAACGTTCGACTGGAAAGGACGCAGCCAGTACTTCATCACCAACACACGCGGCCAGCTCGCGCTGCAGCGGCAGACGTATATCGGGTCAAATTTCCAATACGGCTTCGAGCGCGTCTACGCCAATGAGTTCGACATGCCGCACGGGGCGTTTGCGAACAACACCTCCGAGCGCGGAGCTCACTTCAAGGCAGTCCAGGCATTTATCGAGACCACTCCATCGAAGCAGTGGTTCATATTCGCGTTCATGGATTACACGTGGGGATTGATGGACTACGATTTCGGTGCTGGTCCGGATTATCCGCGGGCGAGTCTTGCATACCAGACCTATCTCGCACAGTGTGCGGCGAACCCGGCGGCGTGTTCGGGACCGGCTCCGGCGATACAGGTCCCGGGATTGGATCCCGGCCCGGGCGACCAGTTAATGATCGAATCGACGATCCGCTATCAGCCGACGACCGCGTTCCAGACACAGCTCAATTACACAAAGCGTCGGTTGGTCCGACACGATACAGGTCTCGTCGCGTTCGATGACAATCTGTTCAGCTCGCGTTCTGTCTATCAATTCACGCGCGACATTTTTGCGCGGCTTCGGCTGGACTATTCAACGCTAAATCGTCGGATCAGACCGCAGTTCGTTCTCGGCTGGACGCCGAGTCCGGGTACGGCTTTGTATGCAGGGTATAACGACGACATCAACTACAACGCATACAATCCGTTCATTGGGACCCGCGAGCCGGGCTTCCGGAGCAACGGACGTACGTTCTTTATCAAGGCGTCTTATCTGTTCAGGAAGAGCTTCTAGACTTTAGCGTAGGTGAGTCCGGTCTGGCCCTGGTACTTGCCTCCGCGGTCCTGATACGAAACGGCGCAGTCTTCATCGGATTCGAAGAATAGGATCTGTCCGATTCCTTCGTTGACGTAGACCCGCAGCGGCAGGTTCGCGAGGTTTGCGATCTCGACAACAAGACGGCCATGCCATCCGGCTTCGAGCGGTGTGGTGTTAACAAGCAGACCGGCGCGTGCATAAGTGGATTTTCCGAGCGCGACGCCGGTCACGTTGCGCGGCATCCGGAAAGTTTCGACCGTCACGCCGAGTCCGTAATGATGGCCGGGAAGAAGATAGTACTTCGCGCCGTCCTCGGCTGTGCGGATCGGCGGCTCGATCAGTGATTTGGCTTCATCGAAGCGCTTCGGGTCGATCTCATCACCGTACACCGATGAGAAGATGCGGAAGCCGTCGTCCGCGAGGCGCATGTCGTAGCCGTAGCTCGATGCCCCGGCCGAGATGATCCGGCTCCCGTTCGTTTCGCGAACCAACTCGGGCAGAAACGGGTCGATCATCTGGTGCTCCTCGGCCATACGCCGAAGCCAAAGGTCTGATTTGATCGTCATAAAGTAAAAGTGGCGGTAAGCAAAAAATAACTTACCACCACCGAAATCTTTTCCCAAATCTGACGTTATTTCTATCCGCCGGAATTACCGATCTTCAAAGTTCCGTCCCCGACCGTAAACTTCAGGGCTATACCACCGACGCCCGATTTTGCGACTATCGACTTCTCAGTAAACTCGGCTTTTCGGACGCGCGGCTTCAGGCCTTCGAAGCTGTTCTCGATCTTTCCAGTTCTAAGGATCGTCGCATCGAGCTCGGCGTTCAAACCGTACGGCAGACGAACCTTCATATCGCCACTTGCGAGTTGGACATCCGCGAACCGGCCTCTCCAGGAAACGCGTGGAATAGCGAACTCGACAGAGCCCTTGCCAAAGACCGCTACCGTACTTCCGCCCATTAGATCGAGCTTCGCATTCGTCTCGAGGTAGTTGAGTTTCATCACTCCTTCGACACCCGAGATCGTGAGGTCTCCGCGGCCGCCATCGATGATCAGATCGCAGTACTGCGGCACCTTGATGTCGTAGTCGATGCGGAAGGGCAGGCCGACAAGATGTTTCGGAAGTTTTTTCTTGAGCTTCTTGATCAATCCTTTGTCGTGTACACCAACACTGACAATACCGGTCCGGCCGAGGCTCTCCTCAAGCACGAATGTTGTTAGCTGGCTTAGCAGGACGACATCGGCTTCGGTTTGTCCCTGAACCTCGATCGTCGCGTTGATCTCGATCTCGCGGTTCTTCCAGCCTTCTATCCGGATCGATCCAACCGGTGCTCCGGTAACGACGAGTGTCCCTCCGACCCCAAAATCGAGCCGGTCGTTTTTATGCGTCGTTCGTTTATGCGGCAGTGTCGTTTGCGCGAAAGCAGCGATTGAAAAAGCCGTGATCGCGATCACCAACAGGAATACTCTTTGGATTTTCATGATTGTCTCTCGAGCGGAGAAGAAGGGGCGAGGCCGTCTTTATCTTACGGCTTGGAGGAATCGACGGTCAATACATTTTTCAGTTAACGGCGGATGAAGGCGATCGTGCCGCGCTGATTCACTACGGTAATCGTTGAGTTGCTGTGCCCCACCTGTCCCGTGACACGACGCCCGTCCGCGACAAAGCGCATGTTGCCGTTTGCGAACGAACCGAGGTTAATCGCACGTGTAGAAGGAGCAGTCGCAGTTAACTTGAAGGAAGAGTTGAAAGGGACCCGGAGGTTGATGTCACCGCGCATCGATGTGAAGCGGTAACCACCATCCGCCTGGATATCGCCGTCGAAGAAGATGTTCCCGATACCATTCTCCGCGGTCACCCAGCGAGCGTTAATGTTGGTCAGCGTAATGTCTCCGTCGCTCGAAATTCTGGCACGTACAAACATCCCGCGAACGCTGCTTACGCTTAAGTTGCCCACGCGAGTCTCGATATCAACCGATGCCTCGTAGGGAACCCTGATCGTAAAATTGACACTTCCTACGTCAGGCCGGCCATGGTTGTCCTTGACCATGTTGATCACGATCGTGCCGTCGTGGAGCTGCGGATTGATCGAGGCGGAACGCGATTCGAGATAGGCCTGGATCTGCACTTCAGGACGGTTCCAACCTTCTACCGTCACGGTTCCCGATCGATTTGTAAGCTCAAGCCGGACGCTGCGCGTCGCGACATAGCTTTTTGAAAATCGCTTCTGTGCCGACGCTTCTTCAGGCGCAAAGAAAAAAACTACGCTCAACAGAAGAAGAATCGTAGTTTTTGCCGTGAAGCAGAGAAGTATTCGATTTCTCAAAATTCGGGGCATTGCCAACAAAACTAAAGATCCGAGAACTCGCGAAGAAGGTCCATCTTATCATTGAGGACCGCGTCCAGCATCTCACCCGTCAGATCATCCTCAGGATTCTGCTGAAGGATGTTCGTGTACTCGCTGACCGATTCGTCAATGAGATTGAGATTCCGGTCGAACGCGTCGCGCATCTTCGCGTCCCACTGCCCGCGTCGCTCCTGAACGCGTTTTGACCAATACTCGATCGCCGCCTGCTGTTCCTTGATCCGTCGATCGCGTGCCTGCTGCGGAGTCTCGATCAGGCCGATCTTGCTAAAAAACTTTTCGATCGTCGTTTGCGATGCACTTGATCGCGATGTGAAGTCCTCACCGGACGGCTCAAGGTAGTTCCGTATCCCCACAACAGTTAGAAGAGAACTGATCAACGCTACGGCGAGAACTCCGGCTCCGGCCTGCGACAGTGTCAGGTTCCAGCCACGAGAGAACCAGCCGTGGGGCTGTGGCTCTTCGATCTCGGGTTCGATCGTCGTTTCGCTCTCGATCAGGTTGTTAATACGACACCAGAGTGCCTGTGAATTTGGTGGAACAATTTCAGACGGGTCTGTATTGCGGCAGGATTCGAGGATAACCGAGAAATCTTCGCATAGCTTTGCACACCCGGGACACAAGCTTAGATGGGTGCGTACACCGGCTGCCGTAACCTCGTCGAGCTCACCGTCGAGAAACAGACTGATGTTTAGCTGGCAATCACTGCAATTCATTTCTTACCAAGACACGGGCTTGAGTTTATGACGTCTGCCCCTGATCACACCTTGTTCTTTTTCAAACTAAATAGATTAACCGGCCCCGGAAAGGGTTGCCCCTCGAGGAATTTCTTGTTGCCATTCTATGGCCTCCAAGCATTCAAGATCACACAACTAAGCGAACAGGATGAGAGGCACCTGCCGATTTCCTACCTGGTGACTGCTTAGTTAATCTTTTTCCTTGATCAACAGCCCGCGCAGTTTTAAGCGTGCCTTGTGGAGCTGTGATTTTGAGGTGCCGACCGAAATTCCCATCATCCTCGCGACCTCTTCATGTTCATAACCCTCAACATCGTGAAGGACGAACACGTTTCGGTATCCGTTCGGAAGCTCGGCAATCGCGTTCTTCAACGCGATCCGATCCACAACCGGCATCTTATTCGGGTTTGCCGTTCCATGGACCGTCTGTTCCGGCATTTCGCCGTCATCTGAAACTTTCTCGTTCTTTACACTTCGTCGACGGAAGTGCATAAGAACCTGGTTGACCGTCAGCCGGTGAAGCCACGTCGAGAACGCCGAATCGCCACGAAAACTTCCGGCCTTGCGGAAAAGCTGAATAAAAACTTCCTGGGTAAGATCTTCGGCTTCGGAGACGTTATTCGTCATCCGCATCGTTAGGCTGTATGTTCGGCGATGATAACGCTGGTAGATAAGCTCGAAAGCTGCAAGATCGCCTGCGGCCGCCATCTGGCATAGATCGAGATCTGAAGCAGTGGGATCAACCGGCTTCTTTGAGATAACCGGCAGTACTTGTGAGGCGGGCGCGGAAAGTCCGGGAAGCTCAGCGGCATCCTCGAAAGCAAATGCGGCGTCCTTTTCGATTGCCGCCGTGCCTGAGTCCATAGTTACTCCTGGGAAACTACCGGGATTTAGTACTTCGTCCGCGTCTATGATGAGGCACCTCCAGACACAAGTTGCATTGGCACGCGAGAATTTTATGACGAAACGTCCCTAAAGGTAAAGACAAATCGTTTACAGGCGGCTGATCGAGCGATCGGACCCCGGTCACCCTTCGAAATGAGCCGGAAGTTGTGCCCAACCCAAAATCCAAAATCGAAAGGCGGGCGCTGTAGACGCCCGCCTGCTCGTGAAGCCGCAAGAAGATTACTTCTTGCAGAAGCCTTCACTACCCTTGGTTACGACGACGCAGTTCGTCTCCTTTTCAAAGCCCTTCATGCCGGTCTCACCTCCGGTAGCGGCCTTGATCGTCTCGGTTTTCCCGTTGCGCGTGAACTCGATCGTGTCGCCTTTGGCGGTGCCTTCGAAGGTCTTGGCCGCGTCGAGGTTCTTGATCTCGATCGAGTATTTCTCTCCCGACTTCGAGACGTTGAGGTACGTACCTTCGGGGCCCGTCCATCGACCGACCAACGCATCGACCTTGGATGTGCCTGCAGCTGCAGGACTCCCGCTGGGTGACATCGCCGGCGATGCCGCTGGGCTTACCGACGCTGCCGGACTTGGCGACGCCGCGGGCTTCACCTCCGGCTTATTCGGATCACAAGCCGCGACGGTTGCTACGATTGCTGCCAAAACTGTCAGCAGAATTGATCTTCTCATTTTGTTGATGTTCATTTTAGTTGGTCAGAGCCATCACTTCCGATGGATTGACCGGCTGCAAACCTGCGGTTCTTTCAGCCGAAGCAGCCTGCTATTCGGCCCCGCGTCAAGGTTAAAAATGTGATCAGGCGCACGAAAGGCGCCGAGCCGGCGCCGGAGCGTCAACGACACAACACCTTAGATATATCGACTGATCACCGCCCAAGAACGCGCAGTGCTAAGAAACTTGCAGGTTGTTTTAAGAATTTATTTTCGGACGCGCCAAGTTAAGATTTTGGTACCGCGGTAGCTTGCCATGCGACGGCCTGCCACTTTCCAAGACGCCTTATGAACATCCCGGTGTTGAGGTAGTTAGCGACCTCAGACTTTTTGTCTTTGGTAGTTGTTGTCGCGACAAGCCTGAAAGCGACGATCGCCGAACCGCCGTATTGCTGGATCCGAATATCCTCGGCTGTGTACACCGTCACGGGGTCGCCCGGCCGCGGGCCCGGTGCAGATCTGACACTCTTCATCAGCTCAGCTTTTCCGATCCGCTGCCCCGCCGAGCGGGTGTAGATCAGGTCATCGGCCCACATTCGGTCGTGAGCGGCGGCGTCATTCCTGGCCGCCCCCTCGAGAAACTCTTTGAGAAGCTTCCTGAGTTCACCAGCATCGGGAGCTTCGGCCTGTGCGAGTGAAACGGACGCGGCGAAAAGGAGTGTCACAAAGCAAAGCAGACTTTTGATCATAGATTTTGAAGGTAAGCGATACGAAAAAGGCCTGCTCCCCAGCAACGGGCGCAGGCCTGTTTCATCTTATTTCTACCCTATTTCGAGTCAAGAGCATTGCGCCGACATGACCCTCACGAGTGTTCCTACAAGCCGTGGCCCCCGAGGCTAATTTCCGAGCCGGATTTCACTCCGGGCGACTAATAGGCCCGGAAACGGCTAAGCCGTTCCCTTTTTTGGCTACTAAAAAACGTTTTTAGTTCGACAATCTTAACCGAGCGATCTGGCAATGTCAACATTTTTTTGCCACCCAAACTTAAGCCGTTTTAGGGGGCAATTTAGAGAGGAATTTCGCGTATTCGTAGGCGATCTCTTCGCCGGCCCTGGTGTTCGAATAGGCTCTTTCGCGGTGCGAAAGCTCGGTCAACTGGCTCGCCGACATTGATCCGAACTCCTCGACGATCCAATCAAGCGTTTGCTGCTCGTCAGGCGAAAGAAACTCGCCTTTGGGGCCCTCGCCCGTAGTTATTAAGTCTCCGGCTTTCTGCTGCGCAAGGTCGATCACACCGTAATGGTTCAGGGTCTCGAGCGTGTCCTCGTACCCATCCGGCACGGGCCCGTAGGGGAGGTGAACGTATCGCGAACCCGAGATCGAGTTTCCGTGAAGATAATAGTTAACGAAGTCGGCGTAGAAGAGCAGCTTGTTGAGCTTGGTCTTGTAGAGATCGCTTGTGCTATTCGCTAAGTAAGCGATCATGGCAGCCATCTTCTCGAGCGAGAACAATCGGTAACCGTTGAAGACGCTTACGGTCTCCGCAGACAGCTCGGGGCGGATCGGGGCCACTGTCGACTTGCCGTCCACACGTTCAAGTATCTGTGCGAACTGCCGGTAGTCGTCGTATGTCGGCGACGTCAGGCGCTCGAGAGCTTCCTCGACGAGTCCATCCAGCCGTTCATCGAGCCAAGCGATCACGGATCTGCGAATTGTTGACTCCGGGTAGCTCGTCCCGCAATCATCTTCAACTGATTTTTTCAGGTCGCCTACAAGCGATCGCAGTCGATTTTCCGGAAGCTCAAAACTGATCGTGCTGGTTTTCATAATGGCCCACCGAAGTGCATCCTAGCGCACATGGAGGTGCCTGTAAATATTTAAGCCAAAAGGGTTAAGCAGAAGCGAACGCTTAAGGTTAGTGAGGTTTCTTAAGCAGCGCTCGGCAATTTGTTGCCTATCGGTCGATACAGATCATCGTCGCAAGCATCGTCGCACAGACCGTTTCACCGGTCAGAGCATCTGCCGAGCAGACCGTTAGTGTTCGCCCCGAACGTCTTACCTCGGCTCGCGCCGCGATGCGGGGTCCTTGAGCCGGAGCCAGAAGGTTCACCTTGAATTCCACACTCAGAACTCTCGAGCTGGCCGGCATCAACGTGTATGCAGCGTAGCCGCACGCCGAATCGAGCACGGTCGTCACGATACCCGCGTGGAGGTATCCGTCCTGCTGCGTGAGATCGTTACGCACCGAAAGAGCGATCTCGACGAAACCCGGCTCGACGGTTATCAGTTCGGCCCCGATCAGGCTCATTACCTTCTGCTGCCCGAAGCTAGCATGCACCCGTTCACGAAATTGCGGATCCTTCACCTCAAACTCACTCTTCATTTCCGTATTCCATCCACTTGATATACAATCTCGCACACAATTTAACCATATGCTCTTCTGTGCACAGTCGGCTGCCGTGTTTGGCATCGACGCTCTCATTGTGGATATAGAAGTGAACCTTCAGCTCGCCTCAAAAGAGAACGAGCCTCAACCGGTGACCATTGTCGGTCTGCCCGACACAGCCATCCGCGAATCCCGAGAGCGCATCCGCGCCGCAGTCATCAATAGTCGTTATTTTTTTCCCTACCACAGGGTGACCATTAACCTGGCCCCGGCCGACGTGCGGAAGGAAGGTGCTAGCTTCGATCTTCCGATCGCGCTCGCGATCCTCGGTGCCAACGGCGACTTGGGAGGTGTCGAGAATCTCAGCAACCTGCTTAGCGTCGGTGAGCTTTCACTGGACGGGCGCGTTCGTCCGGTGCGGGGAGCGCTCTCGATAGCGCTCACCGCCCGGAATATGGGCATTAAGAACGTGTTGCTGCCGGAAGAGAATGCTAGCGAGGCGGCGATCGTCCAGGGTATCGACGTATTTCCTGTTCGTGATCTGCGAGAGGCCGCGCTTCTCGTCGATGAGCTCGGGTCAGGACAGCCGACG
>CAMLKY010000054.1 GCA_946480545.1 uncultured Acidobacteriota bacterium | reverse complement strand
CATGATCACGCCGAGCTTTGTGCCTTTCTCTTCGGTGAAAGCCTTAACGACCGTCTCGATGTGGATCTCATCGAACGGATCCGCCATTGCCCCGAACCGGTCCGCGAGCTCGGGCAGCCATTCTCGAAGCTCAGGAAACTTCGTGAGGTTCTTGGCGACAGCCGCCGGATCAAAGTCGTAATCCTCGCTAAAATATGCGCGGCCCTGCGAAGAAAAATCCTTTAGTGTGAAGAATCGATGACGAATCGTGTCCACGGTCTTCTGGTACCAGTCGCGATCGTCATCCTCATACTCCTCGCGCCAAAGCTTCGCCGGCTTGAGCTCTGCTTTTACAAGCGGCAGCAATTCGTCGAGGGGCATCGTTCGAATGTATTCCGCGTTCATCCAGAGCGCCTTGTCGTCGGTCCAGCGACGCGGATCATTCTCGTGGAAATTGAATACGGCATTCGAGCGGTGAATGTGATCTAGCGAAAACTTCTCTATCAGCTCCTCCAGTGAGTAGATCTCTTTCTCCTCACCGGCCGACCAGCCGAGCAGCGCCAGAAAATTCCGGAACGCGGCGGGGACAAATCCGTTATCGCGATACGTGGTCAGACTCACCACCGCCCCGTGCTTCCGCTTCGAGAGCTTTCCTTTGTTTGGGGCAAGGATAAGCGGAAGATGCGCGAAATTTGGCGGCTCCACGCCAAGTGCCTGGTAGATCAGGATCTGCTTGTGAGTGTTCGTGAGGTGGTCCTGACCTCTGATGACATGTGTGATTCCCATCTCGATGTCGTCGCAAACGACGGCGAGATTGTAGAGCGGGTGACCGTCGGACCGGAGCAGCACCAGGTCTTCGGTGTCGCTGTAATCACGTTCCTGAAGCCCGTAAACCTGGTCCTCGAACACAGTCTTTCCGGTCTCGGGAACTTTTAACCTGATCGCGTAAGGCTCGCCGTTTGCGACGCGGGTCTCGCTCTCCTCTTCCGAGATGTTCCGGAACGGATTAGATCTATGATCCTTCTCCCCCGTCCGCGCACGCTCGACGATGGCTTCCTTTACCGTCTTGTCGGCGAACTCTTCCTTCGGCGTAAAGTCACGGTAAGCCTTGCCTTCGGCGAGCAGGCGCCGGGCCGTTTCACGATGCTTGTCTGCATTGTCCGATTGAAACACGATCTCTTCGTCCTGCGAGAGGCCGAGCCATGCGAGCCCATCCAGGATCGAGCGTGTCGACTCCTCGGTGGAGCGCGCGAGATCTGTATCCTCGATCCGCAAAAGGAACTTGCCGCCGGTCTTCCTGGCGTAAAGATAATTGTAGAGAGCGGTGCGGGCCGATCCGATATGAAGGTAGCCGGTGGGGGACGGAGCAAATCTGACTCTGACTGACATAAAGTAGGATTCTAAAGTGCGAGCCGCGTGCTGGCCAACACCAAAAAACGAAAGCCGCCCCAAAGTTAGGGCGGCTATAAGAACGATATACTGGCGGAGACGACAGGATTCGAACCTGTGGTACCCTTTTGAGGTACAACGGTTTAGCAAACCGCCGCTTTCAGCCACTCAGCCACGTCTCCGAATCATGCCGAAGAGCCAGGTTTTTATTCTATCGGCGGTGCAAACTTTGTCAAGCGAGAGGCATCCAACAGCCCAATGACACTTGTCTTTAGGGGCTTGACACATCAGATTTTTGCCCGGAAAATACAAGGGTTGCTCGGAGCACCGTCCGATCGCGTTCCAACACCTTGTTCTTCCATTACGGACAAGTTTGATAAGACTTGCTGTTTGTCGAAAACTTGCGCACCCAATGGGATTTAGTCGCTCAGGAAAAATATTTAACTTGCTGTTTGTGATCTTTTCGATCACGACGGCGAGCTACGCGACAGAGCCTCCTTCGCCGGGTGCAAATCTCACGACAACTCAATACGGAAATCTTGGCATTATCAAGGGCGTCGTCCGCGATGACGGCGGCAGCCCGATCGCCGATGCGACGGTCGCGATATTCAAGGCCGGCACGTCGAAGGTCCTGAAGCAGGTTCGGTCCGCAGCCGATGGCAGTTTTATAGCCCGCATCCTGCCCGGGACGTATACGATCTTCGCGGTGGCCCAGGGATACAATCCGATCACACTGCCGGCAGTTCAGATCAACGGTGCGACGCAGCTTACCTACGGGTTCAAGCTCGAACGTGCGGGCAGCGGAAACACGCTTCCCGAGAAACGGTTGGATCGAAATAATCCGAAATGGGTGATCCGCTCGGCACAGACAAGCCGCTCCATTTACCAGAACACAGAGGGCAGCACGCCGGTCAATGAAAGCCGCGTGACCGTCGAGGAGACGGCCCAAACGACCGAAGAAGAGAGCAGACGCCCGGGTCAGACCATCGCAGAGACCTACTTTGCGGGATCCGAGCGCGGTGCCTACGCGGGCGTTAATTTTGCGACCCTGCTGCCCGTTTCGGAAGACGCCGACGTCGTTATCGCAGGACAGACCGTCGCTGGGATCGTTTGTCAGGGACGGCGAAGAGAAATCGGTCGGACAGTTTTCGTTCCAGGCACTCGACGAATGGAAGGTTCGTGAAGGCGTCATCGTCGTCTTCGGCGTTGATTATGCGCGGTTCATTGGCGATGCGGATGATTTCTCGATCAGCCCGCGGCTTGGCCTGCAGTTCGACCTGGATGCAAAGACGAGATTTCGATCAGCATTTACAACCCACACGGAAGAGCGAACCTGGTCAAAGGCGATTGAGCTTGAAGATTCCCAGGTGATCTTCCGCGAGCCGGCCGCGATCGAAGACTTTGTCATCGAATCCGGCAAACCGGTCCTGAATAAGAGCAACCGGTTCGAGTTCGGTATCGAGAGGGTTCTCGATAACAATTCGAGCGTTGAAGCGAACGCGTTTTTTGATACGACACTTGCTCGTGGAGTCGGCGTTACCAGCCTTCCATTTAGCCCGGCCGCCGGTGATGCATTTGCGGAGTTCGTCGGAAATCAGCAGGGCGGGGCACGAGGCTTTCGAATCGTTTATTCGCGGCGTCTGAACGGCAGCCTGAGCACGGCCGCGGGTTACAGTCTTGGAAGCGGGCAGAAGCTTTCTGAAGACGCGATAACGAATCCGGCAGATCTGTTTGAGAATGATTTCTTCCAGTCCTTCTACGGCCAGTTCGAGGCGGACCTTAAGACCGGTACGACGGTCAGGACGATATTCCGATTGTCCCCGCAGGCAACTGTATTCGCCATCGATCCGTTCCACGGACGTCTCGCTATCTACGATCCCAGCCTGAGCGTTATGGTGACGCAGAGTTTGCCTAGTCTGGGGCTTCCGTTCCGTGCGGAAGCGGTGGTCGATGCTCGCAATTTATTTGATTTTCAAACCGGTGTCGCAGGTGACGATGGAAGCCTGCGGCTGAATTCGCATCGAAGGGCTGTCCGGGGCAGCATCCTGGTCAGGTTCTAATTTTTCACGAGAGGTGCCGCAGGTCCCGACGGGCCGACGCCGGATAGCTTTATTTTATCTAGCGTATTGTTCGTCGAGCTGCGGTTTTATTGTGTCCAAATTCTTGGATTGTCGAGCAAAAAACTGAATAAAACCGGCCTTGCGGCGTTAGAATAGAGGTCGTGGCCAGAGGTTTTGAACGGATAAACATGCCTCCCGCCGTGAGTTAGCCGGTGCAGGCGACTGGGAACGCCTGTTGCCTCGGAAAAACCTCGGAAAAGTTTGTCTTTTTGCGGTGAAAGTAAAGGTTCTTACAAGCTGGAGTTTGATTTGGCTCGTGGTGGCCGTCTTGCTCGTTACGGGCGGCGCACTGAACCTGTCTCAACGTGCGTATAACGAGTTGCCTCCGACGGACGGTGTCCTCTGGGTCCAGCGCGACGGCGGCATCTACGCGGAAAAGGTCGCCCCCGGCTACGCAGCCTCACGTGCAGGCATTTCTGCCGGTGATAAGCTCCTGACCATCAGCCTCGACGGTGAGACGTTCGAGGAAGTCACATCCGTGGCCGACATCCCGATGTATCTCGATGCCGCTGGCGTCGGCGGCACACTGACCTATTACTACCAAAAGACCTCGTACGCCTTCGCTGATAATTTCTACTACGCCGATCTGAAGAACATCGACACGCTGCCGCGCTGGACGGCGGCGATAGTCTTCCTGACGTTCGTCGGATTGATCTGGCTCGGTGTCGGCGTGTTTGTGCTTTTCAAACAGGGAAGCCGCTCACCGTTCGTCGTGCACTTTGCGATGGTCTGCCTCGCGGCATTCGTGTTTCACGTGTACCGGACGCTTAATTTCGGTCAGGACTTCGACCTCGCGGTTGCTCTGCTCGACGACATCGCGTTCGCGTTCTTCGCACCGCTTTTCCTGCACTTCTGTCTCCGGTACCCCGTCCATAGCAATGTCTTTGATAAGCGGCGGTGGAAGACGATCGCACTTTATGTGCCGGCAGCGATCATATCGCTGGTCCTCATGGCGATTTCGATCGGCCCGCTTATTACTCCTGCACCCGTCGCATCGACGCTTATCCAACTGACCGCCGGATATAAAGTGCTCCCGATCATCAGCCAGATACTGACGATCCATTTCGTAGCGGGTATCTCGATCGGGGCGAGCGTTCTGCTTTGGCGCTTCCTGAGTAATCGTCAGCCGATCGTGCGGCAGAGGCTGAAATGGGCGATGTGGGGAACCGTATTTTCGATCGTACCGATCCTGATATTCCAGATCGCACGCCGCTTCGTCTATCTGCCCGAAGACACGATTACGACCGCACTGACGACCCTTCCACTCGCACTTATCCCGTTGAGCTTCGGCCACTCGGTCGTCCGGTACCGGCTGATGGACGTCGACGTCGTTGTTCGTCGTGCACTCGTTTATGCGATGACCACCGTCGCCATCGCTATGATGATCGGAGCCGTCGCGCTCGGTCTCGTGTTTCTCGCGGTCGGCAATAATCTCTCGACGACAGAGATCACGCTTCGAGCACTCATTGCGATCATCGCGATGGCGGGCATCGTCATGCTCAGCGAGCCGCTCAAGAATTTTCTCCAGGAGCGAGCCGATCGATTTTTCTATGGCGAGAAGTACGATCTCCGCCAGGGCATTCTCGACTTTGGGCGGACGCTCTCCGCGACAACCGCTCTCGAACCTCTTCTCGATGCGTTGACCGACCGGCTCAAGCAGGTGCTCGGTGTCGAAAAGGTGGCGGTCTTTATCGAGGATGCCGCGGGAAACTACAAGCTTGCGAAATCAGCCGGGCTCAGCGAAGAATTTCGTGTCCCGTCCGATTTTCGCCACATGATCAGAACAAAATCGGCCGAGAAGGGAATTGTGCGTGCCGATGAGATCGAGCTGCAGGACACGGAAGTCGTCGCGACAAACGGTAACGGAAAGAATGTTCCTGTTCGGCAGGAGCTTCACTATTTCGTTCCGTGCGTTGTCCGGAGCAAGATGGTTGCCGTCATCGGTCTTGGACGTGCGAGCGACGGCTCGCTGCTTTCGTCCGAGGACCTCGATATCCTGAAGACCGTGTCCGGCTATATCGCGGTCGCCATCGAGAACAGCCGCCTCTACCAGGAGCAGCAGGAGCACACGGAAGAGTTGGCGCTGTTGAAAGAGTTCAATGAGTCGATCGTCGAGTCGGTCAACGTCGGACTTCTCGCGGTCGACGAGGACGGCCGCATCACACGCTGCAATTCGACGTTCGAAGACTTGATGGGGCTTTCGCGTGACGAGACCGTTGGAAAACTGGTCGATGACGTGTTCGATGAGAGTTTCGCGCTAAACCTTGCGGGAATTCTCGGCAAGTCCCGCTGGCATCTCACGGAGATCCGCAACGCGTACAAGCTGCACACTTACGATCGCGCCGGCCGCTCGCTGATATTGAATGTGGCGATCGCGCCGCTGCGGTCCGTCTCGAGTGCCCAGACAGGAGCGATCATCGTTCTCGAGAATGTGTCATCGCGGGTGAAACTCGAAGAGACGCTTCAGCAAAGCGAGAAGCTTTCGAGTATCGGGCTCCTCGCCGCCGGTGTCGCGCACGAGGTCAATACGCCTCTGACCGGCGTATCGAGCTATACGCAGATGCTGCTCGGGATGATCCCCGAGACAGACCCGAAACACGCTCTTCTCCAGAAGATGCAGCGCCAGACAGATCGCGCATCGAACATCGTCGGAAACCTGCTCAACTTCTCGCGCACCGGTAACATCGTCGAATCGGCCGAGGTCGATATCAACAAGCTGCTCGACGACACGCTGCAACTGCTCGAACCGCAGCTTCGAAAATCGAATATCGAGATCATCAAGGATTACGCCTCGGTGCCGCCGCGTATCTTCGGCAACAGTGGAAAGCTGCAGCAGGTGTTCACGAACCTGATCCTCAACGCGCGAGACGCGATGGTCAGCGGCGGCACCATCAAGCTCGTAACGGATGTGAGTGAAGCGGGTGAGGTCAACATTGAGGTGACGGACAGCGGCGAGGGGATATCGGAAGAGAACCTGAACAAGATCTTCGATCCGTTCTTCACGACAAAGGGTGTCGGTAACGGTACCGGTCTGGGCCTCGCGGTCAGCTACGGTATTGTCCAGGAGCACGCCGGCACGATCGAAGTAAGCAGCACGCTCGGCAGCGGCACGACATTCCGCCTTTCATTTCCCGCTCTCAGCAAGCAGAGACAGCGAGCTGTCAGCTAGATTCCGCTCGCTGGACTACGTTCCGAACTTTCCAATCAATCTTACCGAGTAGATCGCCATCAGAAACGCAAGAAACATTATCGCCGCAGCGGCGAAAAACGTGCGGTAGAGCGTGAAATCGTCCATGCGGTTTAGCGCGTTGTTGAGCAGCACTCCGCCGATCGCCGGACCGATCGCGCGTGCAAGGCTGGCGCCGGATTGCATGATCCCGAGCGCACTTCCCTGTCGATCCTCATGCGAGACTTTCGATGCCAGTGTGTTCAGCGACGGCGACGCGAGTGAGTTCGCGAACGCGAGCATTATACTTACGCCGATCAGACCCGCGACGCCGGCGAACACCGGCGTGATGAACGGAATGAACGCGAAGCTCGCCGCCATCAAAAAACATCCGAGAACGATAAGCCGCGTTTCGCCAAAACGTTTGACCAGAGGCCCAAACAACACACCTTGACCGAAAACCGCCGTCAGCCCGACGAGCGCGAACAGATAGCCGTTCTGCTCGGCGTCATAGTTAAAGCGAAAGGCCGTGAACAGCACAAAGGCGTAGGTCATTATCGAGAACGCCGTCACCAGCAGAAAGTAGATGAGACTGATGGTGCCGAACTGCGAATCCCATAACGGTCCGAGTCGTTTGGCAAGCCATCCCGCTGATTCTGTTGTCTGCTCGGCAACGGAATTTCTGTTTCGCCGAGTCTCGGGCAGAACAAGATAGACAGCCACGGCCGCCACCAGCGACAAACCGGCGGCCATGAAGAACGGGACGTGTACGCCGTATTTGCTCAGGATGCCGCCCATCGCCGGTCCGAGCACGAAACCCAGGCCGAATGCCGCCCCGAACAGAGCCATTCCCTTTCCACGATTCTCTTTGGTCGTTACGTCCGCGATGTAGGCCTGTGCCGCCGAGATGTTCCCGCCCGTGACGCCGCTGACGATCCGGCCGATAAATACCAGCAGCAGCGTGTTCGCGAGACCCAATACGACGTAACCGGCCGCCGATCCAAGGAGGCTGATGAAAAGTACCGGGCGTCGTCCATATCTGTCGGAGAGCCGGCCGAGAAGCGGCGAGAAGATAAATTGCATCCACGAGTAAATGGATACGACCCATCCGATCTCCCACGGGCTCGCGAAGAACGGAGCGGTCTGGGCATAGATCGGAAGCACGGGGATGACCATCCCGAACCCGATCAGATCTATAAAGACGATCAGGAAGATCAGCACCAGCGGCCCCGTGAAGAACTTGTCGGAGGTATCGGGTGTCTTTTCTCTCTGATTGGTCATCGTTTGATCGTTCTCACCTTTGCTGCTTAGCAGCTTTACGAGAGAACCAATTGCTCGGATCGTCGGAATTCGTTCTTTAGGAAAGCCACTAAGCCGCGAGGTACTGTCCTAATCCTGTGGGGCCTCGGCGCTTTTCTTTGCGGGCTTTGCGAGCTTCGCGTGAGAAATCAGGCTCACGTAAAGGTCGCCAAGCCCGCAACGCATCAGCACCACAACTTTAGGACAACACCGGCGGCAACCTCTCAACGCCCGAAACTCAACTATAGTAAGATAGCAAAAAGCCAGGAAGTACGAACTTTGGGAGATCATTGCTGACCAGATGAGAGTAAAACTGAACCTGACACTTTTCCTTACCGTTATATCTCTCGCGTTACTAGCCGTTATGTATCAGGAAACGCCAGCACAACCTAGGCGCGTCGCGGCGAACCGAATAAAGGTCGCGACAACTCAAACCGCAGCCCCCGAGATCAGCTACAGAGTTTCGATGTCCAAGCCGTGGACACACCTGCTCGAGGTCGAGATGCGGCTGCGCTGGAGCACTGCTCCGGCTCGGGCCGAGCTGAAGATGCCGGTCTGGACCCCGGGAAGCTACCTGATCCGTGAATACGCGCGTCACGTTCAGGACTTTGCAGCCGAAAACAATTCGGGTCAAAAGCTGACGTGGGAGAAGGTCAACAAGAACACGTGGCACATAGATACCGGCGGAGCGAAGGAGATCGTCGTCAGGTATCGCGTGTACTCGAACGAGCTTACCGTCCGAACGAACGAGCTCAATGACGAGCATGCTTTCTGGAACAATGGCGCGCTCCTGATGTTCCCGGCGGGCCATCTGAACGCGAAGTCGACCGTC
>CAMLKY010000053.1 GCA_946480545.1 uncultured Acidobacteriota bacterium | reverse complement strand
AACCAGTCGATAGTTGCTAGTTACTAGTTGCTAGTTGCTAATTGCTAGTTGCCGTCCCTACCGCGGAACTTCGTTTGTGATCTTCCACGAACCGCCCTCGTTGACGAAGACCAACTTCGCCCACGTCGAATATGATCCGCCTTTTACTTCGGCTGTGCCTCTATTGCCGCTGATCTGTTCGTTGCGAACCTCCATTTTGTCGGCGGGCAGCTTGTCGAACTCGGTAAGGTATGTGATCAGGTCTTTCTGCCCGGATTCTTTCATATCGCCCTCAGCGCTTTGAATAAATCCCTGGCTCATTACCTGACGAACGGCACCGCCGTCCTTTTTCTTCAGAGCTCCATAATAGGCATGCACTACCGGAGCGAGAGTCGGCGCGTCGTTCGCCGTCTGCGCTACCGGAGCGGGAGTCGGCTCAAGCTTTCCCGAGTTAGCGGGCGAAGAGCCGTTCGTATTCACCGTCGAGTTATTTGCCATGTTGATGTTCGGACCTTCGCTGCCTCCGCAGGCTGCGAGAAGGGCCGCAAACGCAATGATCAGGAATGTCTTTGATCGCATATATGAATTCCGTCCAAAATTAAAGTCCAAAGTATAATAAATGCGAACAAGATGGACAAAACCAACCGCACCGAGCTGCACCGAACGTTTTTGATTGAAAGCCTGCCCGAGCCGCTCACCCGAGCCAGTGCACACATACAGATCTTCGACAATTACATTGCCGGCACGAGGCTTCGGATCCGTAATGTGCGCGAACCTCTAAGTGGCGAGTGGACACGGATCCTCCAGCAGCGGTTCCCAGCCGACGCCTCCGAGCTTTCATGTATCAAGATCGCGGAGATATATCTGAATGACGCCGAGTACGCTCACTTTCAGATCTTCGAAGGCACCGAGATCAGAAAGAATCGCTACTTCCACGAGTTCGACGGCCGAAGCTTCGCCTTCGACGTCTTTCTTGGCGCGCTGTGGGGACTTAACATGGCCCGCATCGAGTTTGCGGCCCAGGACGATCTTCTCGCTTTCGAGCCGCCGCCGTTCGCTATCTTCGAGGTTACGAACAATCCATTCTTTTCGGGTGAGATCTTGGTAACGAAGAACTTCGACGCTGTTCGCGAGGAGGTATCAAAATTGGGAGATTCGCAGATCGTAGTTGCGGATGATGAGTAACGGCGGACCCGCGCAATTCAAATCAAAAAGGCGACCCGGACGGTCGCCTTTTCTTGTAACTACTTCACCGATCTATCGCGATCGAGGCGTCATAGGAACATGCTTCTCGATCGAATCATAGATCTGCAGATAGATCTTTGTTTCACGCGGGATCAGTGCCGTCCAATTCGATCCGCCGCGGTTGATATAACCGGCGAGCCTCGCCGGATTCGAGTTATAGCCGGCAGCCATCAACTGTTCCTGCGACGCGATTCCGGAGGCCATGGCGGCCGATACAGTCGGGCTCGCCACCAGGTCGTTCCACGTTCGCTGCATATAGAGCAGCATTGCCTGAGCGGCATTCACGTGATTCCGCATACCTTCGACAAAGTCTGGTGTAAGCGGCACATTGGGATGCCATGACCGAACCATTCGATACGTCGACGGGATCATCTGTACCATGCCGCCGGCGCCGGCCGAGCTGACCGAGTAGCGATAGGTCTGACCCTCGTTAAGTGCGTACAGCGTGAAAATATCGTTGAAGATATTCGGATGATACTCGGTGCGAAAGCGCTGATGATCGACGTGCTCGACCGTCGCGAGACGCTCGGCAATATCCGCGAGCTTCGGCTGGATCGTGATGCCCTTTTCCTTCAACCGGTCGCGTGCGATCTCGATAACATTGCGAACGTAATACCTGCCCGCGTTCACGACCTCGGGAGTCACAAGCCCCGGGTGGGTCGACATGTAATAGGCGGTCTCAACGTATTTTCCGTTTCGCACAACCGGGTACTGGACCATCAGGGGAAGGTGGTGAGCACCGGAATCGTCTGTAATGATGATGGGCGTGTTTACGCCATTGCCGCGGATCGTCTTTACGCGGACATTCTTGCCGTTTTCCGACGATACAAACTTCTCGCTGGCTGTTGATAGAAAAGCCTCTTTGCTTAGCACCAGGTAATCGATCCGGTTCGTCCTGGCGTCATTAAAAGCGACACGGACATAGTCGGTCGGTGCGGTGCCTTCGACAAGGGCGGTCGCGAGAGGACGGCTTTGCAACTGACGCTTTGCCTCTGCGATCTTGCCCTTCATCAGGCTGAAGCTCATCGCACGTCCGGCGGATTCGTTAGCGGCATCCGAAGTATTCGCTACCGATTCCGGATTCGCGGCCGGTCCCGAAACGGGTGAAGAGCCGACGACTATCGGCGTGGGCGTCAGCCGCGGGCGGATCGAGTTATTAGCCGGAGGAAGTTTATTTGTGACCGCAACTTTGACGGGCGTGGGTGTCGCCTCGACACCAACCTGGCCGAAGACGAACGATGCAAAGGAAAAAACAAAAACAGCTGCGCACAAATACTTCATTTTCATCATCTTTTATGGTCCGGAATTTACTACAAAGGGTGTCGTCGTGGTTGCGAGCTATGGAGGGCCCGCGTTTATAAAGATTCGCGTACAAACTAAAAGGTTGTCAAATTAAAAGCATTCATTTATGACAACTACAATGATAAGTGATGTAAGTTTGCGTCAGGCGAGTGGGCGATTTACCTTTATGATTGATTTACGCTACCGCGATATGAAGAGACTATTCGGAACTGACGGCATACGGGGTCACGCCGGTGAATTCCCGTTAGATACACAGACCGTCCACACGATCGGCGGCTCGCTGGCCCGTAGATTTGCCGAACGGCTGGGGCGTTCGGCTCGGTTCGTTACCGGGCGTGATACGCGCGAGTCAAGCGAATGGATCGAAGCCGCCCTCCACGCGGGAGCAGCGGCGGAAGGCGCTACGTGCGAATCCTCCGGAGTTATCACCACCCCGGGAGTGGCGTTCGTAACCCGTGAGTTTGATTTCGATGCCGGTATCGTGGTCAGCGCCTCGCACAATCCCTTCGAGGACAATGGCATCAAGATCTTCTCGCCCGATGGTAAGAAGATCGACGACGCTACCGAGCGGGCAATTGAGGCCGACATCTTCGCATCCGTTTCGTCGAACGGGTCAGCACCGCCGGCTCCGGGCAGCATCGGGCCGCGTCGCGCGGAGTTTCAGTCCGCATATCTCGACCATTTTGTTGAAGAATTCTCGGATCTTGACCTCGCCGGCCTGAAGATCGTGATGGACTGCGCTAACGGAGCCGCTTCCGACCTTGCGCCGACACTTCTTCAACGTTTCAGAGCCGATGTGATCGCATTTAACAACCAACCCGACGGCCGGAATATCAACCGCGACTGCGGTTCGCTGCATCTCGATCATCTCCAGTCACGGGTTCGCGAAGAGAGCGCTGATTTGGGAGTAGCATTCGACGGAGACGCCGATCGGGCATTGTTTGTCGATGAGAAGGGAACCATCGTCGACGGCGACGCAACGCTGTGGATAATGTCCAGATTCCTGCGCGACCGCGGGGGACTTTCCAACAATACGGTTGTGTCGACGGTGATGAGCAACATCGGTCTCGAGCTCGCGCTTCACGGCGAAGGAATGAAGCTTATTCGAACCAATGTCGGCGATAAGTATGTTCTCGATGAGCTGCTGAAGTCCGATTCCGAGCTCGGCGGTGAACAGTCGGGACACGTTATTTTTCCCCGCGAGAGTCTCGTTGGTGACGGCATCCGCACGACGCTGTTCGTCCTGGAAGCGATGCGAGCCCAGGGAAGGTCGCTGTCGCAGGCGACCGCGGGATTTACCCGTTATCCCCAGATACTCGTAAATGTAAAGGTTCGCGAAAAGCAGCCGTTTGCCGAGGTAGATTCGATCGCGGCTGCGAGCCGGGAGATCGAGGACCAGCTTCATGGCTCCGGGCGGCTGCTGCTTCGTTACTCGGGTACCGAGAATCTCGCCCGCGTAATGATAGAAGGAAAAGATCAACAGCAGATCGAGGCCCAGGCCAATCGTCTGGCCGATGTCATCAAGGCGGCATTAGGGTGATAGAAACCTGTTGCAATGGCGAACACGTGACTGTATATTATGTCCATCGAAACGGTAGGTGGAACCTCCGTTTCCAGTGACAGCCGGGGTGAGGACGGTTGCCACGAATTGGCAGGTGCGGTGCACTTCCACGTTGCTTCACCTGCACAACATTATCAATCCTGCCGCGAGTACAGCCTAGCCTCGCGGCTTTTTTGTTGCCCGATCACCGCATGCCAGATTCAATTATTCCGATAAAGGTTTCACGACGGCGTGCCGTCTACGACGTCACCATCGCGAGCGTTGGACTGTTGGAGGCAGGCGAATGGGCGACCGCGTCCCTCGAGCGCAAAGCAGACCGCATCCTGGTGATTTCAAATCGACGGGTTCATGGCCTGTACGGCGCCGACGTTGAGCGTAGTCTCCGGTCGGCGGGGTTTGAGGCTGACCGCCACTTGATCGGTGACGGTGAGCGTTTCAAGAACTTTCACACGCTCGAGACTGTACTCGACGCTCTGAGCCGGCTCAAATTCACAAGGACCGATGCAGTTCTCGCTCTCGGCGGTGGTGTGGTCGGGGATCTCGCCGGCTTCGCGTCGTCGATCTATCGGCGTGGAATACCGTTTCTCCAGCTGCCTACTACGCTTCTTTCAATGATCGACTCATCCGTTGGCGGCAAGACCGGAGTGAACTCGAGCTACGGGAAGAACCTGATCGGAACGTTTTACCAGCCGGCCGGTGTGCTCATCGACCCGAGCGTTCTCCGGACCCTCCCGCGTCGTGAGCTTACCGCAGGTCTGTGTGAGGCCATAAAACAGGCCGCCATCGCGGGCCGAGGCTTGTTCGAAACGACGACAGAGTTTCTCAAGCGGTTCTCGCCCGGGCCTTTCAAGCCTGAAAACTACAACGCCGAGCTCACCGATCTGCTTGCCGAGCAGATCCGCTTCAAGGCGAAAATCGTTCAAAATGACGAGGAAGAGCGCGTCAATGACCTTTCTTCTCGGTCAAGGAAGATACTGAATTTCGGTCACACTTTCGCCCACGCCTTGGAAAAAGTCACTGAGTATAAATATCTTAAGCATGGTGAAGCGGTGGGGCACGGCATACTGTTCGCTGCCGAGCTGTCAAAAAGGCTTGAACTGCTAGGTCAGGATGAAGTAGACTTTTTGAACGATGTTGTGCATCGGGCCGGGCGTCTACCGGCAATCCGCCACATCGACCCGGCAGAGATCTTAGAGGCTTTCAAACACGACAAAAAACAGATCGGCACATCACTTCATTGGATTCTCCTCCGAAGTATCGGCCGACCCATCATCGTTCCTGATCGGGAAGTTCCCAGACGAGTCCTGACATCGACCCTAAAGTCCTTCATACGAAAATAAGTAAGACCATTTTCATTGAGGAGTTCATCAAGATGAAAAAGTTCACCAATGACCGAACCTCCGAACGCGGAGGAGCTGCGGTCAAGTTCCTTATCACATTTGTTCTATTGGCGCTTCTGGCCAACGCAGGTTGGAACTACGTTCCCGTTGCCTACGAAGGCGCAAGCTTTCGCCAGGAGATGGATACGGCGGTGGTAAAGGGCCTCGGAGCGTCGGGCCGGATACAACCGCTGGAAGTAGTCACCGCCTCATTGAATAAAGCTACAAGAGACTACAACATTCCTCCGGATGCATTCATCGAGATCAAGCCGGTCAACGGAGTCGTCCAGGCACGCGTCGTCTATACCCGAGAGGTCAACATGCTCCCGTTCGGGTTGTACCGATACAAATACAACTTCGATCACCACGCGAAGCCGGTCGGATATTTGACGAAAGAATAAGCTCGAACCGGATCAGAACATCCGCCACGATAAAGCACGAGAAGCCAGCATCGCTTCTTGTGCTTTTTTCATTGTGCGCAGATGGTTTATTTCGATGACCGGGCAGGCCTTTGACTTCGGAAATTGCTTGAACTTCCGGGCAAAGAGGGTTACGCTAGGACACCAAAATATCTTGTCTCCCGTTGCCGCTCAGCCCGCTCAGGAGAACGCCGTGAAAAGAATCATCCCCTTTGTATTATTGATCGTCTCAGGTCTGGCAGTTGAGGGCCTATTCTCCAATATCACGGTGGCTCCGGGTGATCTGGATCCTACATTCGCCGGAATCGGGTACCTCAGAGAATCCAGTAACATTGGCAGCAACGATCGGATAAATGCCCATGCTGTACAACCTGATGGAAAGATTGTCGCTATTGGATCGACAAGGCTCGATGATTACACGCTGACCTGCTCGATCGTTCGGTACAACGCCGACGGCTCCCTTGATGCCTCGTTCGACGGTGACGGCAAGGCCTTCGTCAAGATTGCGATCGAATTCACTTGTGCAGACGTTGCCGTGCAAACCGACGGGAAAATCGTTGTGGTCGGCTATACGCGCACTCCCGGGTCCATCTACAACATAGCTATCTTTCGCTACAATTCCGACGGCTCATACGACGATACCTTTGACGCCGATGGCAGAAAGATCACCGCGCTCGTAAACGCGGACCTTGCTTATTCTCTGTCAATTCAAGGAGACGGAAAGATCCTGGTTGCAGGGAACATGGGTGATGATTTTGCGATGCTGCGGTACAACCCCGACGGTTCTTACGATCCGTCGTTCGGTGGCGGAGACGCGCTGGTCACGACCGATTTCTTCGGCGGTCCTGATAGAGCGGTTGCGATCGCCCTTCAACCGGATGGGAAGATAATCCTGGCCGGTAACGGGCGTGCGACGGGCAGCGCGAGGAACGACTTCGCGGTCGCCCGCTACAACGTTGATGGTTCCCTGGACACATCGTTTGACGGCGATGGCAAAGTGCTCACACAACTACAGATCAATCATAACAACGCGTCCGCGATCGCTATCCAGACAGACGGGAAGATCGTCATCGGGGGGAATACCTGGGGCAGCAATAATGACTACGGGCTTGTTCGATACAACCCCGATGGGTCGCTCGATACTTCTTTCGATGGGGACGGGAAAGTCATCGCCAACCTCTTTTCCAGCGCGGATTTTTTGTCCGATATAGCACTACAGTCGGATGGAAAGATCGTCGTGGCCGGAGGCGGCGGTGCGGGATTTACGATATTGCGTTATCTGGGGAACGGGTCGCTGGATACCTCGCTCGATGGTGACGGGATTCTTGAGATCGGCGTGCTCTCATGGTCTGCCGCCAGCTCGCTGTCGGTCCTTCCTGACGGTAAGCTCCTGATCGGAGGTCATGCAGCGTCTAACGTAAATTGGCAAGCCGTCGAATTCGCGGCCATTCGCCTGAACCGAGACATGGCGCTGGATACGTCGTTTGATACCGACGGCAAAGTAACTACCAACATCGGCGAGTTCAAAAGAGAAGCGAATGCTGTTGCAATTCAGCCTGACGGAAAGATCGTGGCCATCGGAACTGATTACACGAATGGCGAGCCGAGTCTGGACGAATTCGCTGTAAACCGCTACAACCCCGACGGCACGCTCGACACCTCGTTCGGCGGAGATGGCAGGGTCACGACGAATTTCGCTGGTCCTGATGACATTGCCCATTCGGTCGCTCTTCAACCTGATGGAAAGATCGTTGTCGCGGGAAAGGCTCATACCGAACTGGGAATTGCCAGGTACAATCCCGACGGCTCTCTTGACACTTCTTTCGATGGCGACGGCAAGAAAGTCGACGGCATATTCTCATATCCCACTATGCTCGCGGTTGCCGTCCAGCCGGACGGCAAGATCGTCACGGCGGGTATAGGACTGAGCAGTGCCTTGATCTATCGCTACAATCCGGACGGCACGCGCGACAATTCGTTTGACGGCGACGGCCAGGTCAATCTTGGTTATCCCGAGATCACTTCGCTTGCACTGCAGTCTGACGGCAAGCTGATTGTGGCGGGTCGGGCCCAGGGCGCGACAAGCGATTTTGCGGTCGCTCGTTACAATTCGAACGGCTCGCTTGATGCGACGTTTGATACGGACGGGATCGTGATCCTGGATTTCGTTGGTGGCTATGACTACGTTAAGTCGATGAGTATTCAGGCGGACGGAAAAATACTGGTCGCGGGCGGCAGCAGCAGCACCAACAGTGCCGAGTCTTCAAGATTTGATTGGGCTCTCGCACGGCTCAATCAAGACGGTTCGCTCGACAATTCATTTGACGGCGACGGCAAGGTCCGAATCCCGCTCTCGCCGTACTCGGATGTCGCGACCGGTATCGCTGTGCAATCCGACGGCAAGATCCTGACGTCCGGAACCGCGGTACGAGCTCTTCAAAACGACATGGAGTCGGCGGATTTTGCTCTCGCCCGGTTCAATACAAACGGATCGCTCGACACTTCGTACGGGAACAACGGCGCGATACTTTTGGGATTGTCCAATCAGGATCGGGCTGCTGATCTGGCCCTCGATGCAAGCGGGCGAGCGGTAGTCGTCGGTGAGACCGACGGCCACTTCACCGTTCTACGGTTCCTCAGCGGGTCCGCTGTCCCGAGTTCGTCGTCGCCGTTTGATTTCGATGGCGATGGTAAGACCGACATTTCTATCTTTCGCCCATCCTTGGGTCAGTGGTGGTATCAGAAGAGCTCTGATAACCAGGTGCTGGCTTTCACCTTTGGAAACTCTACAGATCGTATCGCACCCGTCGACTACACGGGCGACGGCAAAGCGGACGTTGCAGTTTGGAGACCATCGACCGGTGAGTGGTTCGTGTTGAGAAGTGAGGATTACAGCTTTTACGCGGTGCCGTTCGGAACATCCGGTGACGTGCCGGCGCCTGCGGATTTCGATGCGGACGGGAAGG